>NZ_JBHXAS010000001.1:0-134327 GCF_042727425.1 Peribacillus sp. NPDC060253 | reverse complement strand
AAATAAAAAAGCATCTCTAAACAGAGACACATTGGCGAAAACGATTTTATTGTATACGGGTCCTTTTGATGTGCCTACTTGGATGCAAGTTTTGTTTTTATTTCCGACCGTAACATTTACATATATCACAATTAAAAACAAATCACGATTCTCATTTATTATTGTAAGTATTTGTTCTATCGTTATGTTTTTTTCTTTATTCATGCATTTTGTTTCGTATATTCAACTGAAGAATAAACTGTAAGCTACTGTTTTTATGCAAAAAATCCAAAAGCAATGTAATAGAGAGCGTCTAGTTATTACTAAGGTATTCAATCCCGTATTAATTGACTGACTTTAATTTTGCCTATGAATTGAAGTATAATGTAGCAAAATAGAAGAAGGGCAGTTGGGAAAATGGTGAGCAACTTTGTGCAAGAGCAGTTAGAGGAATTTCGTGAAAAAAATCAAGATAGAGGCCGTTTAATTATAAAATGTCCGGACCAACCAGGAATTGTTTCGACAGTTACGGCCTTTCTTAAAGAATATGATGCAAATATTGTCGAGTTGAGCCAGTATTCGTTGAACCCTGAGGGCGGCACCTTTTTTACCAGGATTGAATTCGATTGCCCAGGATTAAAGGATAGGGCAGCGGATATGGAAGTGGCCTTTCATGAAGTTTCGACAAAGTTTTCGATGGAGTGGACACTTAATCATGTGAGTGATTTGAAGAGGACGGCTATCTTCGTCTCCAAAGAACCGCACTGCTTACTGGAATTGCTCTGGGAGTGGCAAAGCGGGGATTTATTGGCCGATATTGCGCTAGTTATCAGTAATCATGAAGATACGAGGCAAATTGTCGAATCGATGGGGATCCCTTTTTATTATATTCCTGCAAATAAGGATATACGCAAGGAAGTGGAGACAAAGCAGCTTGGACTTTTGGAAGAATACAATGTGGACCTAATTGTATTAGCTAGGTATATGCAGATCCTGACGCCGGATTTCGTAGCCGCCCATCCAAATAAAATCATCAATATCCATCATTCATTTTTACCTGCATTCATTGGTGCACGGCCTTATGAAAGAGCATATGACCGCGGGGTCAAGCTGATAGGGGCGACTTCTCATTATGTGACGAATGATTTGGATGAAGGACCAATCATCGAGCAGGATATTGAACGTGTGGACCATCGTGATTCTGCAGAGGATATGAAGAAAATCGGTCGTTCCGCTGAACGCAGGGTGCTGGCACGTGCCGTTAAATGGCATTTGGAGGACCGGGTCCTCGTTCATGAAAATAAAACGGTAGTCTTTTAAAGTGAAAAACCCCCTTTGGTTTGCCAAGGGGGTTTTATATGGAATGAGTGCTTTAATACGTATATTCGACTCTTACTGAGGCAGTGATGTTCAATTCTCCGGGCTGAATCGGGGTAGTCGCCATTTTTGAAAAGGTACTTGTTTGGTAAAGCATTGGAGTAGCTGTTTCAGATACCTCTTCAACCTTAATAGGGACTGGGTTCAATGAGATTCCCAGTGTTCGAGCCATGGAGAGTGCTTTTTCGTATGCATTATTTAAAGCGAGCGAGAGTGCTTGGTTATAGTAAGATTCTGGATTGGATAAGGAAAAGCGGATGCTTGTTATTGAGTTGGCACCGCTTCTGACTGCCGTGTCGATTATGCTGCCGATTTTTTCGATGTCGGTCGTTTGGGCCTGGAGGATGTGCTGGACTTTGTAGTTCTTGAACAATTCCTTTCCGTCGATATAATCATATTGTGGATCGATTCTGTAATCACTCGTTTTCAATTGCTCTTCTGGAATGCCAGCGGATTTAAGTGATTCGATGACATTTGCAATTGCTTGAGAATTGGCCTGCTGGGCCTTTTGCGGGTCTTCATTCTCTGTTATGACTCCAAGGGTTATCGTCGCTTGATCCGGAGCGGCAGATAGCGTCTCTGAGCCGGAGACTTTCAATGTATTTTCATCATTTCGGTAATCATTCCGATCAGGGGCATTATATTCTTGATTCATTTTGACACCAGCCTTTTTAAAAGAGATAATCTCAACCCTATTGTACGAAGTATGAGCGGGAAACATGATTGAAATATCCGCCTCGTTAACGATTCCTTCGGAAAATCAAAAAAAATACACTCGGCCTTGGCCGAGTGCAGATTACTTATGAATGACTTGAACCCTGCCAACCTGGCCGTCCGTCAATCTTACTTTAATTCCGTGAGGGTGACTGCTGGAGTTGGTTAAAATATCCTTTACAGTGCCGCTCGTCAGTTTTCCGCTGCGTTGATCCGCTTTAAGTACAATGTCCACAGAGGTGCCTGGTGTAATATCTTTTCGATTTTTACCGTTCATATTCGATTCAATCCTTTTTAGAGTTATTTGCAACCATTCGTTCATGCAGTAACTTCAGTATAAGGAAAACAGCAGAACTAGTCGACTATTAGGGTACATCATAAATTGACCATTAGCGTATTTTTTTCAATGGTTCGACAGCAGGGCCATTTAAAACTTCACCAGTGATAGAGTAGCGGGAGGCATGGCATGGGCAGTCCCAAGTACGGTCGCCGCTATTCCATTCAACCTCGCATCCCATGTGTGTACATGTGGAATCGACTATATGCAGCTGGCCATCATGATCACGGTAACACCCAGCTTTGTCTCCATTCACCTTTACGATTGCCCCTTCATCGATACCTAAGTCTTCTGGCTTTTTATCAATGACGGCCACTTTGCCTTTGATCAGATGCTTCGCCACATCAGCATTATCTTGGATCATATTTTTCAAGCCTTTTAAACGGGCAGGATCATACAATTCCGCATACCGGTTATCTTTTTGCAAAATCCGGTCCGTCAAGATTTTGGCAGCAATCGATCCATTCGTCATTCCCCATTTCGCATAGCCGGTAGCTATCAGGACGTTTTGATGATTGGATGTCACTGGACCGACGAAGGGGATATTATCCGGTGTCACAATATCTTGTGCCGACCAGCGGTAGGGAATGTCCTTCACATCGAAATACTGGGAACTGAAATCCTTCAGGGCCTCATAATGCTCGATTGTCGAGATTCCCTGCCCTGTTTTATGGCCTTCTCCGCCAACCAGTATAAGTTTTTCCCCATTGTCCAATTCCGTATAGCGAAGGGAGCGGGTAGGGCTGTCGGCACTGTAATACATCCCCCCGGGATATTCCTGTTCAGTCCTAATTCCAAGTACATAGGACCTTTTTACATGAACACGGGCAAAGTATAAGCCCACTTCATCATTAAAAGGGAAGTGGGAGGCGACGATAACCTGATTGCTTTTGATGGTATGTCCAGTATCCGTCAGAACGGTTGGTGGATCGCCGTCTTCAATCTTCATTGCCGTTGTCCGTTCATAAATTGTGCCTCCACTTTCGAGAATTGTCGAAATGAGGGCAGTTAAATATTTTAATGGATGAAACTGGGCTTGATCTTTCATGATCACAGCAGCTTTACAAGGAATGGAGAATGGGATTTCTTCTGCATAATCGCCTCGAATCCCAAGTTTTTGATAGGCTTTCAGTTCTTTTTGAATTTTGCTTTTATATTCATCCGTATTTGCGTAAATATAGGCATCCTGTGCAGTCAGATTACATTCAATGGAATGTTCCTCTACCAAGTCTTTGATTAGCTTCATTCCATCTGCATTGGCTTCATAATAAAGTTTGGCCTTCTCTTCACCATGGTCAGTGATCAACTGGTCGTAAATCAGGCCATGCTGGGCCGTGATTTTTGCTGTAGTGTGTCCTGTCGTTCCAGTAAGGATTTCGCCTGCTTCAATCAGTGTGACTTTAACACCTTGTTTAGCTAGTAAATAGGCTGAAGTGATTCCAGTAATTCCACCACCTACTATTAAGACATCAGTGGTTATATCTGTATCTAGTTTGGAAAAAGAAGGGAAAGTTAACGCGCTGCGCCAATAGGGTTCCGGAAATCGGGGAAGGTCTGTATTTTTTTCAGTCATTTGAATACCTCCATACAGTTCAGTTAGTGAATCGTCCATTTATTACCATACCCAAATCCGCTATTTATACGCTAATTTTTGTAAGAAGAAAGATTAAAAAATACATTATTTGGTTTGTTTACAAAAACGTATACATGTAAACAAAAATAGATGGAATGTACACAATAATGTATACATGTAAACAAAAGCGTACACATGGCTATATATAAGGTGTATACATAATTGTTCCTATTGTAAACAATTTGAAAACAATTCGAAAAATATAACTACAACTAATGAAGGGTTGACTATCGTGGGAACTTCTTCAGCTTCCAGAGTCGTGGAGAGGAGGGCCGTTAAATATTTCAAAGGGGTGAAACTGTGCTTGGATCATGGAAGATTTACAAGGAAAGGAGAAAGGGATTTCTTCTGCATAATCCCCGCGAATGGCTAGTTTCGATAGGTTTTTAGTTCTTTTTGAATTTGGCTATGTTAAAGTTTTTTTAAATAAACCGTAATCAGTTGTGGTATCCTGGAAGTTTTATCACGGCTTTCATTGCCGACAATGTGGAAGTATGTCAGTTGTTCGCTATGGTAAGCGAAATGGTCGTCAACGTTAGAGGTGCAAAGATTCTCTTAAATTGAGCTGCCATTTGACAAACTCCCCTATGTATCGTTCGAAAAAGGCAGACAAATGGATTGGGTTTATTGAATGTATGCTGAAAGGGTTATCTGCTCTTGTGAAAGGAAGTGTCGGTACATTTGAAGGAATAGTAGAAGTAGATGAAACCTAATTCTTAGAAAGTCATAAAGGTCGAAAGGTTATTTCGAACCGTAAATCAAGAAAACGTGGTGGCTCAGCTACTAAAAGAGGTATCTCCAATGAACAAGTCTGTGTCTTGGCCGCAAGAGACCGAAACAAAACAGCCCTCTCGAAGCGTGTCGGTTCAGGTAGAATTCTAACAGAGCAAATGATACAACCCTTACAATGCATTTCCAAAGTGAAACTGTGCTTATTTCTGCTGCTCATCATTCTTATAAATCTTATTCGACTAAAAACGATGTTTAACACATTATCATAAATGGCAGTAAGAAAGAATACGTCACGAAAGGCATCTATCATCTTAATAATATAAATAATTACCATTCCGGACTAAAGAAATGGTTGAGTCGATTTAATGGAGTATCTACGAAATATTTGCAGCTATATTTAGTGCGGTTTCAGTTCCTTGACAATAGAAAAATGGAAAGTGATTTGAATAAGAAAAAGGTAATGCTTATCATAGCGAGTGTTCACGGAACTTGGGAAACCGCAGACACGTTAAGACTTAGAAACACCGCCTTCTAAGGCAGGTTATTTCAAATTGGAACATCAAAATGAGCTGTCAGTTTACTAAAGCAGCAAGTTAGTTGAACAAAATTTTCACATTTAGTCACCAACAATGGAGATTTTATCAATGAATTCTTGATACTCTTCTTTCTTATGCTGGGTTATAAACATCTTATACCTTTTCAAATCATCAATTAACCCCGTAATCGATGTTCCTATATATTCTTCATCCGCCAAGTAATAATCTCTTAGAGTTAAATATTTCATTGTGTAAAGTTTCCGTTATTGCATAAGAATCTATTATTTTGTCATCCTTGTCATAAAGCACAACATCTAGTCCCATATGTTTACACTCCTATTTTCTTATTTTTAATTGTATCTTCTTTTTCAACTAACCTGCCCCGTTAGTTGAAGGGGAGACCTTCACAATCTAATATTTATTTCAGTATTAATATCCAGGTGACCAATAGAAACCCTTTTAATTTCACATAGGATATAGTTATTTAGAAACTATCAACCTTTACCTGTAACATAGCTTTGAGTTTTACTTTTATATTCATCAATATTCGCGTGAATATAGGTATCTATTGCAGGTAAATTACATTCAATGGAATGTAATTTTAACGCACTGCGCCAATAGGGTTCCCGAATTTGGGAAGTTTCTGTATTTTTCTCAGTCTTTTGAATACCCCTATACAGTTATACAGTTCATTAGTGAATTGTCCATTTATCACCATGACCAAACTCACTATTTATACGCTTATTTTTGTAGGGGAAAGATCAATTAAAAATACAATATATGGTTTGTGTACAAACACGTATACGTGTAAACAAAAAAAGATACATCGTACACAATTATGTATACGTGTGTACAAATACGTATACATAGCTATATATAAGGTGTATACATATTTGTTCCTATTGTAAACAATTTGAAAACAATTCGACAAATATAGCTATTACTAATGAAGCATTGACTATCGTGGAAACTTTTCCTATCCTTAAAGGGAATGCTTCACTAAATTTTTTCTATAAAAAAGGGGATGTTTTTAGATGAGTTCTAGAATCGCAGCAGTAGACGTAGGAAATGATGCTATCAAAGCTATTTTTGGAAAACTAGAGTCTGAACTATATATACCAAATGTCATTGCAAAAGACATAGAGGACCGTCCGGTCATTGGGATTGAGGAACTTAATGAAAAAAACCCAATGGAAGGGATTCATATTAGGGTCCATTCACCGGCTCTGCAAGACAATAATGCGATTTATCGCGTTGGAAACTTGGCGACAAAAAGTGATAATCCTACAGAACTGGATTTAGGAAGCAGTAAATCGGAAGAAGATCAAACATTAGTCATGCTTTTTGCGGCTCTTGCATTAGACGCTGCCAAGTTGGGGGACAACGATACATTCAAAAAAGTGAATAACGTTGTGGAAGCCAACTATACGCTTGGAACAGGGTTGCCACTTCGGGAGGTTAAAGAAGGGAAAGACGTCGGGTACCGCTCGAAATTACTTGGTTCCGTCCATCAGGTGGAATTTTTAATTACTCCTAAATATCAAGGCATGAAGGTTAATATCAAGTTCGATGAAGTGAAAGTCTATCCAGAGGGCTTCGCTGCATACATAAATTTGGTCATGGATAAAGATTTGAATATCATTAACCGTGAATTAATAGATAGAAGAATACTTATTCAGGATATCGGTGGATTATCGACGGATATCGCGGTCATTAAAAATCGTAAAGTTGACGATGACAAGGCACAAGGATTCAATTTGGGAGTTGCTGAAGCACTTGAATCAATTCGTGAAGAAATCAGGAAGAAACATGGTGTCGAGTTGGATAGCAGGCGCGATGTCGTAGAAATCATCACGAAGAAAAATGATCGCAATCATATTATGGTTCGCGGAAGCCGGACAAGCGTCCATGATATCGTTGACCGTATTTTGGGAGAACTGGCCAAAAAGCAATATCGCCACCTGCGCAACGTATGGCAAAAAAATTCACAAACAGAAATCTGCTATTTTGTAGGCGGGGGATCGATTGTCCTGAAAGATTACTTGAAAACATTGAATCAAAATTTCGATGGCTACAATATAGACTTTTTCGAAGACGAGCGGGAAAGCGTTTGGATGATGGCAAACGCCTATTATAAATTGATTTCCGATTTTAATCGCCGGAATGCAAAGGAACAGAATCAATCCCAGCAAAAGAAGAAAGAACAAAGAACGGGTTCCATTAAATAGGTGAGAGAATGAAAAAAACAGCTTCTTCTGAAATTAAAAGAGGACAAGCCATCACTTTTCGTATTCCTTCGGATGTATCAGATTATACGTTAAGACAGCTGCAGAAATTGAAGGAAACGGAAAGAAGGAATTTTTCCAGTAAAATTGCTGAGTATGTTCTCGATGGAGTCGGGCAATCCACCCATCAGGATCGGGAAATGATTGCCCTGCCCATGCCGAACAAGCTAAGCAAATCTCAGCGTGATTGGCTCAAGCATTCCCACTCAGAAGCTATGCTTGGAACGATTATGTACAACCTTTTATCCGATCCTTTACGCGCAACGGCCTTACTTGCCTCCTTGAACAGTAATGGATCGAATGATGAATCATATATGAAGGCTGAGCCTGAAGAACAGGAAGCTGAGGAGGTCCGGGAGGACTTGCCTAAGAAAGATCTGGATGATTTTGATTGGAGTTTAGATGAACCCGTACAACAAGAGGAAGAATCGGAACCGGAAGAGGAAAATCTCGACGATCTCCTGGGTGATTTCCTTGATCAAATGAACCAGTGAATATGTAGAGGGATATCTGACGACAAGTTGGATATCCTTCTTTTTTTGGAAAGGAATTCATAAAAAAAGGAGGGGCCTCAGGGGTCCCTCTTAAAACGATCAGGCTAGGAAAATCAGTTGATAGAGGAATAGAATCGCAAACATGTACACGAACGGATGTACTTCGCGGAATTTTCCTCTAGCCATTTTTAAAATGGGATAAGCGATGAATCCAAGTGCTATCCCGTTGGCGATGCTTGATGTTAACGGCATGGCGACAATGACCAAAAAGGCTGGAAATGATTCATCAAAGTGTGTCCAGTCAATTTCGTTTATGCTTTTGATCATCATACTTCCCACGATGATCAAGCTTGGTGCCGTGATTGCAGCTACATTTGAGACTGCACCTATCAGCGGGCTGAAGAAGGCGGTTATTAAGAAAAGGAGGGCCACTACAAGTGCGGTTAAACCTGTCTTACCGCCTGCCCCTACTCCAGCTGAAGATTCAACCGAGGCCGCGGTCGGGCTTGTACCGAACATGGCGCCAACGGTAGTGCCGATGGAATCTGCAAAAAAGGCACTGCCGGATTTTTCTAGCTTATTTTCCTTCAACAATCCTGCTTGACGTACGATCCCCAATAAAGCTCCCGTAGTATCAAACAGCATGACAAGCAGAATGGAGAAGACGACGCCATAAAGCCCGTAGTTAATGACATCCGCAATAGATGTGATGGGATTGGCGACAATTATTCCTTCAGGTAATGAAGGTGTGGAAACAAGTCCATCTATTTTCAATTGACCTGTAAAGAAAGCGATTATGGCCGTCACAATCATTCCGATGAATATCGCTCCCTGCACATTGCGAACGATCAGCACGATCGTTATGACCAAACCAACCAATGTAAGCGCCACACTAGCGTCCCTGAAGCTTCCAAGGGTAACCAGGTTGGATTCATGCTGTGTTACGACACCTGACAAGCGAAGTCCGATAAAGGTGATGAAAAGCCCGATTCCGGCACTGATTGCATGCTTCAAGTTATTTGGGATGGCCTCGATCAATTTTGAGCGGAAAGAGGTTAGGGATAAAAGGATAAAGATGATACCGGTAACAAAGACTGCAGAGAAGGCAACTGTGTATGTAATATCATGGGTTCCCAGTACCGAGTAGGCAAAATAAGCATTCAATCCCATAGCAGGCGCTATGATAATCGGGTAATTGGCTAAAAGGGCCATGCATAGGGTACCGACTATTATTGCAATTATGGTTGCTGTGAATGCCTGGTCGAAAGGAACACCGGCATCAGAAAGAATCATGGGGTTTACAACGATGATATAAGCTAGTGTTAAAAAGGTTGTAAGCCCCGCAAGTACTTCCGTCTTGATATTTGAATTCCGTTCTTTTAATTTAAACATGAGGTCACTCCTTTTTTATATACAAAAAATCCTTGTATAATTCTACAAGGAGGAGACGCTTACCCTTTATTTTCAAGTAAGTAGCTCGATTGGATAATCTTATAAATTATATTAGAAAAACAACTAAAGTACAATAGGATGAAAAATTTTAAGTGACACGTTTTCTCGAAAATAGATAATGATATACTAACAAATAGCTTAGAATAAGATAAATGACCTTAAGTTGAAGGGAACTGCATGCCATTTCCCCTTAAGATTTACTAGTTAATTAAATGAAGAAATTCAGAAAGTAGGACAATTCATGACAAATTTCATCGACCTTGGCGTCAGCCCGGCGATTAACATGATATTAAAGCAAATAGGAATATCCAATCCAACCCCTATACAGGAGAAAGCGATACCAGATATCCTTGATGGAAGAGATGTCATCGCGAAGGCGCAGACGGGGACGGGGAAGACCTTGGCATTTTTGTTGCCAATCCTGGAAAAAGTTGATCCGGCTGCATCCCACATACAATCACTAATCGTTACGCCAACTAGAGAATTGGCTTTGCAAATCACTGCGGAATTGAAAAAATTCGCTAATGAAATCGAAGAGTTGCAGGTTCTTGCTGTTTATGGCGGACAGGATGTCGAGCAGCAAATGAAGAAACTGACAAGGAATATTTCTGTAGTGGTTGCCACTCCTGGCAGGCTATTGGATCATTTACGTCGAGGCACCATTGATCTATCCCAAACTCAAACACTCGTGCTGGATGAAGCTGATCAAATGCTTCATATTGGATTTTTGCCAGAAGTGGAAGAAATCATGGGACAACTTCCAGATGAACGCCAAACGTTGCTCTTTTCCGCCACGATGCCTGAACAAGTTCATCAACTGGCTAAACGTTACATGAATAAACCATTAACTGCCGCTGTAAAAGCTGAGCAAGTGACGGTCGAACAAATCAGGCAACTTGTCATCGAGACGACCGATCGTGCCAAACAGTCTTCATTAATTACCATAATCAAAGAAGAACAGCCATACTTGGCGATTATATTTTGCCGCACAAAACGTCGCGTTTCAGTTTTGAATGATGCTCTAAAAGCAGAAGGCTTCAATTCCGAAGAACTTCATGGGGACCTATCACAGGCAAAGCGGGAGCGTGTCATGAAAAACTTCAGGGATGCAAAGCTTCAATACTTAGTGGCAACGGACGTTGCGGCACGAGGGCTTGATGTAGAAGGCGTGACCCATGTATTTAATTATGATGTTCCTGAAGATGCGGAAAGTTACATCCATCGAATTGGCCGTACAGGGCGAGCGGGTGAGAATGGCTTGGCTGTAACCTTTATTGCAACGAAGGATCTTCAGCTTTTAGGCGATATAGAAAAAGGGATTTCCATGAAGATCGAAAGAAGGAAGATTGAAGGAGTCACAATGTTCCAACCTGATGAGGTGGGACATAAAAAGAAACGATATGAAGATACTTCTGAAGAGAGTGCCCGTCGACCACGTACAGGAGGGGGAAGACGCCATCGGGAACGGATAGATACGAGAGGACCGAATCGTGGCAGTCACCGCTCTGTAAACCAAACTGACAATCGTGAAATCGAGAGGGAAAAACCACGAGGAGGCCGCTCAGAAGACAGCCGTGGACCCAAACGTGAGGATTCACGGGGAAGCCGTTCGGAAGACAGCCGCGGACCAAGACGAGAGAATCCGCGGGGAGGCCGCTCGGAAGACAGCCGTGGACCAATGCGAGAGAATCCACGGGGAGGCCGCTTGGAAGACAGCCGCGGACCAAGGCGAGAGAACCCGCGGGGAGGCCGCTCAGAAGACAGCCGTGGACCAATGCGTGACAATCCACGAGGAGGTCAAAGAGGCAGCCGTAGATCAACTAGTACACAGGGGCCGAGTAATCGCAGGGGTGGATCTGGCAGCAGTCCCAATAGGGGGAGAAACCGGTAAAAGGAGGAGACGGGTGTGGAAAAGCCTTGGTTGGCAGAATATCCAGTTTCCTTAGATCTGGCAGGGAAATTGATCAGGCTACAGTTTCCAGAAATTGAGTTGAAAGAGATCAAGCAACTTGGGGAGGGTTTCGATAATACGGTGATACAAATCAATGGGGAATTTGTATTCCGTTTCCCTCGACGCCCTATAGCAGTTACGTTGATTCAGGTGGAGAATCAGCTTTTGCCTTCAATTGCAGGCACATTGCCGCTTGATATCCCTGAGCCGATCTTTTTTGGGAAACCAAGTACCATCTATCCATATCCATTTACAGGTTATAAAATCGTAAAGGGACATTTACCTGTAGAGGGATCTGTTGCAAATAAGATAGAATCGGCAAAAAGATTTGCCCATTTTTTGAAAGTCCTTCACAGTTTTCCTGTAGAAAAGGCCAGGAATTTAGGTGTGCAGCCTGATGGATTGAGAAGGCTCGATGTATCCTTTCGCCAGAAATCACTAATGGAAAATGTCTCAACGCTATTAAAGCTAGGATACAATGACCAGGCTTATGCGGTTAAAGATTTTGTTGAAAGGCTAGGCGATGTGGATGTTCAACATCCAATTACACTCGTTCACGGAGACATTCATATACGGAATGTTTTACTGAATGACGAGGGTATTCTCACAGGTATCATTGATTGGGGAGATGTCCATATCGGAAACCCAGCCATTGATTTCTCTTTTTTATACAGTTATTTTCCAAAGGAGGCTCGCCAATCCTTTTTTGAGATCTATGGTGAAATCGAACAGGAAACAGAGTGCTTAGCAAGGTTCAGAGCAATATATATGCTGGTTACATTACTCGTTTATGGCATTGACCGCCATGATGAAGAGCTGATTGCTATTTCGAGTATCGGTTTGAAATTTGCTATAGAAGAATAATTGTTATGCTCTTTTGATGTTAAGGAGGTTAATATGAAGGCGAGTTTTTATCATACAATCACATTAATGGGGAACAAGTTAGATCAAGCTAATATTCCTTACCAATATACAGGTAGATCTGCTCTGTTCGTACAAGGAGTGGATATTGACGAGTATAAGAACATTGACCTGGATGTACAATGGGATGTCTTTAATGAAGCTATGGATCTTTTTTCTGCATACTCCCCAACAAAGCTTGAAAAAAGTCCGGAGACTTCTTCCTTTCTAATGGATGTTGAGGGGGTTTCTGTCACTGTTCGCTGCAGGTTCAACACGACCATTAAAACCGACCCATATCGTTTGTCCATAAAAATGGGGGATATGGAGGTTTGGTGCACGTCATTGTACAGTTATTTATATGACGAAGAAATGAAAAGGTACAGTGACGAGATTCATGCTTATTTATCTGCCGGGCAGCAGGGATTCACGGAGGAAAATGAACAGGCGTGGAACCAGAATAATTATCTGGCGCTTGTCAATCGTTATGGTGATCCCGTAGAATTGGCATCCAAAATAAAGCAAAATCCAAAATGGAGATTGTACCCATTTTATAAATATATGGGAGATGTAACCGGTAAAAAAATTACCCATCTAATGGGGTCGAATGGTGTTAAAGCAGTTGCCCTGTCCATATTGGGAGCCAAAGTGAAAGTTGTCGATTTTTCGCAGGAAAACGCGACATTTGCAAATGAGCTTGCCAATGGGGCCAATGTCTCCATCGAGTATATCGTTTCGGATGTTCTCTCTTTATCATCCGAGCACGAATCAGAAAATCAGGAACTGGTTTTAATGGAGCTTGGTGTGCTTCACTACTTAATTGATCTGGAGCCGCTTTTTGAAAAAATTAAAAGGATGTTGACCCCTGGAGGCCGATTCATCCTGCATGAATTTCACCCCATTTCAACAAAACTCATTACCTCTAATGGTAAAAAGCATAAGATTACGGGCAACTATTTTGCTCCGGCAATCGAAAACAATGTGGTCGCTTTTTCCAAACATATGCCTGATGAAGAAAAAGGGAGCCTTTCAAAAGTTGTACAGCGTAAATGGACAATCGGGGAACTTATAACGGCAATTGGTCAATCAGGGCTTGTCATTAAAGTACTCGAGGAAGAACCGAATCATAAGATCCATGATATTGGTCTTCCGAAAACATATACATTGGTGGCGGAACGGGTATGATCTGTAAGGTGAATAGTTAAGGGACAAGGCTGACTGAATGAGCTTTTTCAGTCAGCTTTTTATTTATTTCATAAGAAAGGGGATGCCGCTTTTCTGCGACATCCCCTTAAAAAAATTAATTTTGGGCCGACCATTCTTCTACATCCCATACTTTTGTAACCCAGTCTTCATAAAAATCAGGCTCATGGCATACAAGGACAATCGATCCTTTATACTCTTTCAATGCACGTTTCAGTTCTTCTTTTGCAACAACATCCAAATGATTCGTCGGCTCATCAAACAATAGCCAATTGCTTTCGGTAAGCATAAGCTTACATAAGCGCACCTTGGATTGTTCACCACCGCTTAAATGGCTCATTGGACGTGTAATATGTTCATTTTTCAATCCGACACGAGCAAGAATAGCACGTACCTGCGGTTGGTCGAGATGCGGGAAAGCATTCCAGACTTCGTCGATCGGTGTCGTATTGCCTGCTTTCACTTCCTGTTCAAAATAAGAAGGAAAAAGGAAATCACCAAGTGATCTTTTACCGCCAAGAGGATCAATTTTACCTAAAATCGTTTTTAACAGCGTTGATTTCCCAACTCCGTTACAGCCGACCACGGCAATTTTTTCTCCTCGTTCGATGGTCATCGTCAACTTCGGAAGCAGCGGGCGGTCATAGCCGATTTCCATATCCTCGCCTTCAAATACATAACGGCTGCTCGCACGAGATTCCTTGAAGTCAAAGGTCGGTTTCATCGCAGTTTCAGGACGATCGATACGTTCCATACGATTCAATTGCTTTTGACGGCTCTTTGCTCGACCGGTCGTTGAGTAGCGGGCTTTATTTTTTGCAATGAAATCTTCCTGCTTTTTAATGAAATCACGTTGTTTTTCATAAGCATTGATATGTTGGTTCTTATTCAATTCAGCAAGCTCAAGGAATTTTTCATAAGTCGCCGTGTAACGGGTCAATTTAGAAAATTCTAGGTGGAAAATGACGTCGACAACGCCGTTCATGAACTCGGTATCATGCGAAATCAATAGAAATGCATGAGGGTATTCCTTTAAGTAGCTGCTCAGCCAGCGGATATGCTCCACATCCAGGTAGTTGGTCGGTTCATCAAGCAGCAGGACTTCTGGTTGTTCTAATAGTAACTTCGCTAGTAAAACCTTTGTCCGTTGTCCACCACTTAGCGCAGAGACATCACGGTCCAATCCAATTGCATCCAGTCCTAACCCGCGTGCCGCCTCTTCAATTTTAATATCCAGATTGTAGAAACCGCCTGCTTCAAGCTTGTCCTGAATTTCACCCATTTGTTCCAGGAGTTCTTCAAGTTCTTCTGGAGTGGCCGTCCCCATTTTCTCGGTTACTTCATTCAGTGCTTTTTCTTGCTCGAACAAAGGTAAGTAGGCATCCCTTAAGACGTCGCGAATCGATTTACCCTTTGAAAGTATCGTATGTTGATCAAGATAGCCATATTCGATACCAGGTGTCCATTCCACCCGGCCTTCATCATGGATAAGCTGTCCAGTAATGATATTCATCATCGTTGATTTTCCTACACCATTTGCCCCGACCAAACCTACATGCTCGCCGGCCATCAGGCGGAAGGAAACGTCCTTGAATAAGGTACGGTCGCCAAAGCTGTGTGCTAATTTATCTATAGAAAGTAAGCTCATTTATATTGAACCTCCCAATTAATTTGAAAAAATCCCTACGTTTCATCATACTAAAATCTGAACGGGATTGCTATCTAATCTATTAATTTACATATATGACCTTGGGCACATTCCCACCCATTAGGTAAATTTTGAGTAGGAAAGATGATTTTTTCATGATGAATAATGGGGAGCTGTGCTTTATCGCCCTGTCCTAAATTATATGCGATAATAGAGGAATCAGTTTAAAAGGGAAAGGATGTTACTATGAGTAAAACAGTCGTACTGGCCGAGAAGCCATCGGTCGGAAGAGATATAGCAAAAGTGTTGAATTGCGGGAGAAAGGGCAATGGTTTCTTTGAAGGCGATCAGTATATCGTCACTTGGGCTTTAGGTCATTTGGTGACCCATGCCGATCCGGAAACGTATGATGAAAAATATAAAACCTGGCGTTTAGAGGACCTGCCTATGTTGCCGCCGTCTTTGAAATTAGTCGTGATCAAGCAATCAGGCAAACAATTTCAATCGGTTAAAACACAATTGAACCGCAAGGATGTCAAGGATGTCATCATTGCCACAGATGCAGGCCGAGAAGGGGAACTTGTTGCACGCTGGATACTTGAAAAAGCGAATGTGAAGAAGCCAATCAAGCGGCTTTGGATTTCCTCTGTAACGGATAAAGCAATCAAAGATGGATTTAAAAAGCTGAAGGATGGCAAGGAGTATGAAAATCTATTTGCCTCTGCTGTAGCACGGGCCGAAGCGGACTGGATCGTTGGAATGAACGCGACACGTGCCCTTACAACCAAGCACAATGCGCAGTTATCGTGCGGCCGGGTCCAAACGCCGACACTTGCGATGATTGCCAAAAAAGAAGAAGAAATAAAACAATTCCAGCCAAAGAAATACTATGGCGTATCGGCAACGGCAGAATCCAATTTGCGCCTAATCTGGCAAGATGCCCAATCAAAAGATATCCGTACATTTGATAAAACCAAGGCAGAGAAGGTTCTTGCGGCAGTGAAGGGGAAAAAGGCAGAAGTGGTGGAAGTGAACAAAGCCGATAAGAAAAGTTTTGCTCCTTCTTTATATGATTTAACGGAACTTCAACGGGACGCCAATAAGAAATTCGGCTATTCGGCGAAAGAGACGTTATCAATCATGCAGCGCTTGTATGAAAGCCATAAAGTCTTGACTTACCCAAGGACGGATTCACGCTTTTTATCAACGGATTTGGTTGATACGCTAAAAGAAAGATTACAGGCTGTCAGCATAAAACCATATGCCCAGTATGCTTCGAGAATCCTGCGCAGCCCGATTAAGGCCAATAAATCGTTCGTGGATGATAGCAAGGTTTCGGATCACCATGCAATCATCCCGACTGAGCAAACGCCGCTGCCGGGAAAACTGAGCGACAAAGAATCTAAAATCTATGATTTGGTCGTTAAAAGGTTCCTTGCCGTATTGATGCCACCCTTCGAATATGAGCAAACGACCATCACCGCCAAAATAGGGCAGGAGACGTTCATGGCAAAAGGAAAGGTCGTCCTGAAATCCGGCTGGAAGGAAGTCTATGATCACCAGTTTGATGAGGAGGAAGCTAAAGATGGCCTTGCAGAGCAGCTGCTTCCGACCGTTCAAAAGGGTGACAGTTTAACCATTTCGGCTGTGAAACAAACCGATGGTGAAACAAAGCCGCCAGAACCCTTCAATGAAGGATCACTCCTATCCGCGATGGAAAACCCTGCTCGTTTCATGGCAGGGGAAAGCAAAGAACTCATCAAGACCCTTGGTGAGACTGGCGGGATCGGAACAGTGGCAACGCGTGCTGACGTTATTGAAAAACTGTTCAATAGCTTCCTGATTGAAAAGAGAGGGAAGGGCCTTCATGTAACTTCAAAAGGAAAGCAACTCCTCGAGTTGGCACCTGAAGACCTACGATCACCAGCTTTGACAGCTCAATGGGAGCAAAAGTTAACAGCCATTGCAAAAGGAAAGCTACCAAAACAGGCTTTCATCGGCGATATGCGTACCTATGCGAAAAACATCGTTCATGAAATCAAAAATAGTGACCGGAAATTCAAGCATGATAACGTGTCAGGAACAAAATGCCCGGATTGCGGCAAGCTGATGCTTGAAGTGAATAGTAAAAGAGGAAAAATGCTTGTCTGTCAGGATCGTGAATGTGGCCACAAAAAAGGTGTTTCACGTGTAACAAATGCAAGATGTCCACAATGTCACAAAAAGATGGAAATGCGCGGTCAAGGAGAAGCGCAGACATTCACATGTAAATGCGGTTTTCATGAAAAACTTTCTTCTTATAATAAACGAAGAGGACAAAATAAAAATCAAAAAGTATCAAAAAATGAAGTCTCCAATTATATGAAAAAGCAAAATAAAGAAGAGCCGATCAATACTGCCTTGGCGGATGCGTTGGCCAAACTTAAATTCGATAAATAAGAGAAAGAGCCCTTCACGTTTAGCATAAATGTGAAGGGCTCTTTTTCTATATATCACTGCTTCGACTAAACTTCATTCAGTACGGTGCCATGTAATTCATATTCAAGTGTGTTGTCCATTTTTAGTGTGTGATTATCCGAATCTACTCGTATGAGTGTACTGAATGGCTGCTGATCACCTGGACTGAAAATCGCTTCATCATTCTCAGCGTTCCATCGGCTGTAAATACTCATGATCAGTATCTTCCTCCTTTGGATGAGAAGAGTAGTAATTCCCATTTTGATTAGCATCTAACACTTCAATTGACTCTAACGCTGATCACCGGGACTAAACACCGCTGCGTCATTCTCCTTGTTCCATTGGCCTCTGATTGTACTCATGCACATCATCTCCTTTGGTTGAGAATGTCTTACAGTATTTATATACCCGGGTGGGACAAGTTCAAACATTTATTTCAAAAATGATTAAATGATATATTCGATGTAACAATGTCCATTTCACGCCGACTGGAGATCTGATCAAGCAATTCTATCGTAATTACGAGAATACGCGGCTCCAGTTCCTTCAGAACGAGTGTGATTTCGTTCTTTTATCTGTGTGCCACGTTTTACTACTTTTTTAGCCAAAAAGAAAAGCACCTCCAAACAATGAAAAGTTTTAGTGAATAGAATCACCATTGTTTCCAATATTCAGAAGTGCTTTTATCCGACATACGTGATACAGCCTTTTTCAGTTAAGCCAAAAGAAAAACCCTGCTATAAAACGGCTTTAACCGCACTATAACAGGGTCTTCCATACATTAGCGTCCCAGATAGGAATCGAACCTACGACCTACAGCTTAGGAGGCTGTCGCTCTATCCTGCTGAGCTACTGGGACATATAAAAAGTCGACGACTTATTTATTATATTTCTTATAGGCAAACTTTTCAAGCTAATAGCTTGTACTTATGAAAAAATTTCATCATTAAAGCTTAACTGGTGATAAAGTACAGTCCAATAAAGTTTGGTGAGGATGGGTACCAACTCTTTATATTCCTTTTTTTGTGTTAATTGGGATACTTTATTATTCAATACTTTTCTGGTACTATTATGCTAGAAAAAAATAGGAGAATGATAGTGGGAAAATACAGAGTTTTAAGCATAGTAGCATTGCTGGGGATGTTCATTTTACCTGGATGCTCACAAGGGGTTTTAGATAAAATAGGTAAAAAGACGGCTGCACCGATTACGGAAGAGAATATTGAGGTGGCTGCTGCAGCGGAGAATGATGCCAAAATCGATTCGGAGGATGAAGCAAGTCCTGAGCGAATCGATACGAGGAACTGGATAAGGGCCGAGTCCACGGTTCAGCTTCCGATATTGATGTATCATAGCATATCTGAAGGTAATAACCTTCGGGTGCCAAAAGAGGAATTCCGAATGCAAATGGCTTGGCTTCGGGAAAATGGATACCATACATTATCCCCTAATGAAGCATTTCACGTTTTAACCGAAAATCGAATGCCAAGTGAAAAGTGTGTCTGGATTACTTTTGATGATGGGTATACAGATAACTACACGGAGGCTTTTCCTATATTAAGAGAATATGACATGAAAGCGACCATTTTCATGATTGGGAAATCCATTGAAAAAGGTCATCACCTGACGGAAGGTCAAATGATGGAGATGAGCAGAAATGGGATTTCCATCGAAAGTCATACAATCAACCATCTTGAGCTGAACCGGATGACCCCAGAGCAGCAAGCAGTCGAAATGGTCCAGTCAAAGGATTTATTCGATCGAATCCTCCATCAGGACACGACAGTACTTTCGTATCCAGTTGGTCGGTATAACGAAGAGAGTCTCAGGCTGTCGGAAGAAGCTGGATACAAGATGGCAGTTACGACCGAACCTGGCGGGGCCTCCGGTGATCAAGGTATGTATGCCCTGCATCGCGTTCGGATTTCACCCGGATTATCGGTTGGTGGGTTTGCGTCACTGATTGAAAATGCTACAAATCATTGAAGAGGGACAGGGCATTTTGGAGCCAGTCAGAAAAATCATATAATAATAGATTCTTACATGGTGTATAATGAAAAGCAGTGAAAATTACATACATATGAGCGATTTGGTGTCTTAATGACTTAAAAGGGAAGCTGGTTGAATGCCAGCGCGGTCCCGCCACTGTATATGGGAGTTAACGGCTGTGAACCACTGTATGAGATATGGGAAGGTGCCGTTGACGATAACCATGAGCCAGGAGACCTGCCAAGATTCGTACACCTATAACCTACGCGGATGGGAAGGTGTGTGGCAGACCTAAAGAGTCCGTAATTATATTGTTGCCATACAAGCATCTTCCGTTTAACGGGAGATGCTTTTTGTTTTGATGCGCATCTTCGTTTGAAGGAAGCGCTATTTCATAGGTGGGAAAAACTAAATAAAAAGATTGTGGGGAATGAAAATGAAGAAAATTTTTGGTCTGATACTGGTGTTATTACTGACTGCAGGTATGATCGTTGGTTGCAGCGGGGGATCTAATGACGGAACGGAAAAGCAGCAAACGAATCATGCTCAACACCAAGCTTTCCCGATTACGATTAAAGATGCAACGGGTGAAAAAGTAACGATAGAAGAAAAACCGAAGAAAATCGTTACGTTGATACCAAGTAATACGGAAGTGGTATTTGCTCTTGGTTTGGGTAAAAAGGTTGTTGGTGTTTCCGACAATGATAATTACCCGGAAGAAACGAAAGAAATCGAAAAAGTTGGCGGAATGGAAATGAATACGGAGTTGATTGTTTCCTTAAAGCCTGATCTTGTTCTTGCCCATGCATCCAGTGCCCATAATTCAAGTGAGGGATTAAAACAGATTAAGGATGCTGGAATAGATGTCCTTGTAGTCAATGATGCACAAAGCTTCGACGAAGTGTATGAGTCTATCGATATGATTGGACAGGCAACAGGAGAACATGATAAGGCAAAAGAAATCATTACCGATATGAAAACGAAGCTGAAGGCTTTATCTGAAAAAGCCAAATCCGTAAAGGAAGCGGATAGAAAGACCGTTTTAGTGGAGGTTTCGCCGTCTCCGGAAATATATACACCTGGAAAAAATACATTCATGAATGAAATGCTTCAAATGATTTCAGCGAAGAATGCAGCGGCTGAATTGGACGGTTGGGCAAAAATTGATGAAGAGTCGATGATTGCTGCAAATCCGGATGTCATTATTACAACGTATGGTTATTATACAAAAGATCCAATCAGTGAAGTGACCGGCAGAAAAGGATGGCAAGACGTAAAAGCTGTTAAGAATGGCCAAGTCTTTGATGTCCATTCTGACTTGGTGACCCGTTCCGGTCCACGCTTAATAGAGGGAGTAGAGGAACTTGCCAAATCAGTCTATCCGAACGTATTTGACAAATAAAGGGGCGTTTGCTTATTTGATTGCGTTATTGTTTTTACTTTTTGCTTGTACGATTGGCATTTCCTTTGGTTCGGTACCAGTACCGATTCCCGTACTTATACAAATAATCGGCAAGGAGATTTTTCATTTACCGCTTTCCGTTGATCCGGATGTGATGCTGACGAATATCGTGATGAACATCCGCTTGCCGCGTGTATTGCTTGCGGGTTTGGTTGGTGCTTCACTTGCGATTGCGGGTGCGGCATTTCAGGGATTGCTCCGGAATCCGCTCGCTGACCCTTACACATTAGGTATATCATCAGGAGCATCAGTCGGAGCTGTATTGACCTTATTCTTGAATGTATCACTACCATTCATCGGTTTATATACTCTTCCGGTATTGAGTATCTCATGTTCCGTGATCACGATTTTCTGTGTATTGGCTTTTGCAAAAAAAATGGATCGATCGATGAAGGTGGAAACGATCATATTAACCGGAATCATTTTCAGCTCGTTTTTAAGTGCCTTCATTTCTTTGATGATTGCGTTGACGGGTGAGGAATTAAGGCAAATCATTGGCTGGCTCATGGGCAGCGTTTCAATGCGTGGTTGGACGTATATCGCGATCATTTTGCCGTTTTTTATCATTGGTTCTCTGATCTTGCTCATGAATACAAGTGAATTGAATGCGATGACTTTTGGGGAAGACCGGGCAAAACACTTAGGTGTGAATGTGCAGCGGCGAAAAATGTGGATCTTGATTGCTGGTTCGATATTGACAGGGGCAGCCGTTGCAGTTTCCGGGACGATTGGCTTTGTAGGATTGGTCATTCCTCATTTGGTCCGTAGGATTTGGGGGCCAGACCATAAACATTTGCTTCCGTTGTCTTTGCTGATAGGAAGCGGATTCTTGATTCTGGCGGACCTTGTCGCACGGACGATCATAGCCCCATCGGAACTGCCGATCGGGGTCATCACTTCACTTATCGGGGCACCGGCATTTGCGCTGATTTTATTAAAGAGACGGAGAGTGGGTAGGACGGATGCTTGAAGTAAAAGGGTTAACAGGTGGATATGGCAATAAAACCGTTTTGGACTCTGTCTCATTTGACGTACATAAAGGGGAGTTATTCGGAATTCTAGGTCCAAATGGCAGCGGGAAAACGACGCTTTTGAGCATGCTCAGCGGGGTGCTCGATTATAAGGGAGGAAGCATACGGATAAGGGGAAGGGATTTGAAGGATTATTCGTCAAAACAACTTGCACAGGTCATTGCGGTGCTTCCTCAACATTCCTCATTAGCTTTTTCTTATACAGTAAAAGAGACGGTCTCACTTGGGCGCTATTCCCATCAAACAGGTTGGTTCCATAGTTGGTCAGCAGAAGACGAAACGATTGTCCAACGGGTGATGAATCAAACGGGGGTGGCAGATTTTCAGGATCTTCAATTTGAACGATTATCAGGTGGAGAGAGACAGCGGGTCTTACTGGCGCAGGCACTTGCCCAGGAACCAGAAATTCTTTTTTTGGACGAGCCAACGAATCACTTAGATCTTTCCTATCAAAAGGATCTTCTTGATTTAATGAGGAAAATGGCAAAGGAGCAGGAGTTAACCGTCATTTCAATATTTCATGACTTGAATTTGGCTGGATTATATTGTGATCGGCTTATGTTGCTTGAAAAAGGTCAAATTCAAGTTATTGATGTGCCGAATGAAGTGCTCCAACAGGACCGGATTCAGGGTGTATATCAGACGACGATTGAAAAACATCCGCATCCCGCTCTTCCGAAACCGCAGATGTTCATCGTTCCGGAAATGCATAGCAGTGATACTGCCCCTATGGAAATCGATGATTCATATCTGACAGTTGGTCCAGAAATGATTCAATTGAACTCTCCGATCCCATTAAGAACGATGTCTTCTGGAGTGACTGGTTCGGGGACGGGCTGGCATCGATATTTCGTGAATAGGCACGTCCATCGCGATTATAATTGCGAGGATCACCTTGTTGAAATGGCGGAATATTTAAGAACGCAAGGTTTTGAACCGCAGGAAACGGTAGGGATGATGACGGCAGTCTTTCTCGATACGGTTGTTTTCAAGTTTTTAAGAGGTGAAAATTTCTCGGCTTTTATCATCGTTACGGCTGGAGTGGGGAATGCCATCGACGCTTCTTTAGCCGACCGACATTCTTGGAGTTCGACTCCGGGAACCATCAACACATGGATATTCGTAAATGGTCACTTGGCAGAAGAGGCGTTCATCCACAGCATTGTTACCGCGACCGAGGCTAAAGCAAAGGCGCTTCATGATTTACATGTCTTGGATAAGGTAACAAATACATGTGCAACAGGAACATCGACTGACAGTATTTTGATTGCGGCAACTCAAAGAGGGGCAAAGCTTCACTATGCAGGCACCATCACTCCGCTAGGTAAGCTGATCAGCCGTGGTGTATATGATTGTACCGTAGAAGCGATAAAGAAAAATCGGAAACGGATTGAGGAACTATGATATACCATCACCTTTTTGCCGTTACACTGGCGTTTTTCCTTGACTTATTAATAGGTGATCCGCCAAATTGGCCGCATCCTGTAAAATGGATTGGAACGATGATAAGCAAGTTGGATCGGGCATTCAATAAAGGTAGATCTAAGAAACGTAATGGGCTTTTCATGTTGATGATCGTATTAAGTGTGGTGATTGTGGTTACAGGTCTAACCGTCTATTTAGCATACCGAATCCATCCGCTTGCGGGTATACTTTGGGAAGCTGTCGTCATTTCTACTACGATTGCTCAAAAAGGCTTAAAGCAAGCAGGGTTGGATGTTTGCCATCCGCTGAATGAACGGGATTTTCCTGAAGCGAGGCTAAAGCTTTCCTATATTGTGGGCCGTGATACAGCAGATCTTGATGAATCCGAAATAGTCAGGGGTACAGTAGAAACCGTTGCTGAAAATACGAGTGATGGTGTCACTGCCCCAATGTTTTGGGCAGCGATTGGCGGTGCACCGCTCGCGATGATGTATAGGGCAATTAATACCTGTGATTCGATGGTGGGTTACAAAAATGATAAATATGCTCAATTTGGCTGGGCTTCAGCAAAGCTCGATGATATCGTAAACTGGATTCCCAGTCGCCTCACGGGGTTCCTGATGCTGCTTAGCTCGAAATCCAGCTATCACGGATTGGGTGGCAGATGGAAGATTTTAATCAAAGATGCGAAAAAACATCCAAGTCCGAATAGCGGGTGGTGTGAAGCGGGCGTTGCTGCCATTTTGGGCGTGCAGCTTGGCGGTCGGAATATGTACAAAGGAGTTGTTTCTGACCGTGCGAGGATGGGAGTTCCACTTGTTCCATTAGAAGCAATACATATACCGAAATCGATTACCATCATGCATCGGTCTTCTTTTGTATTTTTACTGATGCTTTGGCTAGGGGGGCTTACTATTGTCATTACCAACTCATGGCTCTAATCCGCATTATCTTTACGAAGCGCTGGAAATTGAAATGCCTGAAAGTGTTCTTGATTTCAGTGCGAACATTAACCCATTGGGCCCTCCTTTACGCATAAAGGAACGGTGGACGGAATTTTTCGATGGAATCCTGCAATACCCAGATCCACATGCCGTTGAACTGACAAAATCAATTGCAAAAAAAGAAGCACTTCCAGAGCAAGCCGTTTTAGTAGGAAACGGCGGTGCAGAAATAATCATGTTGGTAGCGAACAAGTTAGCCAACAAAAAGGTGTTGATCATTCAGCCGGCGTTTGCGGAATATGCAGAAGCTTGTTTGGCAGCAGGGTGTGAGGTCGATTTTCATCAGCTTGAAGAGCCTGAGTGGCAACTGGATTTGGATCGCCTGATACCTCGATTATCAAATTATGATGCAATTTTCTTATGTACGCCTAATAATCCTACAGGGGTTTCATTTAAGCGGGATGACGTTAAGGAATTAATCAATGAATGCCAAAAAGCGGATTGCCTAGTTGTCATGGATGAGGCTTTCTATGATTTTACGGAAGACTCCTTTTCTTATGCATCTTTAATCAACCAATTTCCACATTTACTCATTCTAAGATCGATGACTAAAATCTTTGCAATTCCGGGTTTGAGAATAGGCTATTTGCTTGCGGCACCGGACATCATAAAACGGGTAAAAACTTATAAGCCGCATTGGAGTGTCAACCATGTAGCGTTGGAAGTAGGGAAGATCTGTCTTGCAGAAGAAGCATATATGAGAAAAACGAGAGACTATATACAATTGCAAAAGCAAAAACTTTTCCGGTTTTATGAAGAGCAAGGGTTGATTGTCTCCAATAGCACGGTTAATTTTTATTTAGTCAAAGATGAATCCTTATCCCTTTTCCCTTTTTTGTTGAAAAAAGGAATCGTTCCGCGCCATACCTATAATTTCCCGGGTTTGGATGGATTATGGCTCCGATTTGCAGTGAAGAGTGAACGTGATAACGAAGCACTGATGGAGGGGGTAAGACAGTGGAGAAAGCAAGGCTCTGTTTTATAACCGGGGGTGTCCGAAGCGGGAAAAGTGGTTTCGCGGAAAAAAAAGCCCTGGAATATGCACTCCAAATGAATGGCCAATTGCATTACCTCGCTTGCGGCCGTGTCAGTGATGCTGAAATGGGGGAACGCATTCTTCGGCACCAAAAAGATAGAGAAAACAGCCCGATTGCCTGGAGGACATCGGAATACGCAACGGATATTACAAGAATCGGGGCTGATATTAATCAGGATTCGATAATCCTGCTCGATTGTTTGACAACCCTTCTTGATAATGAACTATTTGGCCCTGGTATTCCGCTTGAAAAGGAATTTTTACATAGCGTTTTTATAAAAATATTAGACGGGATCAATGAGATCAGAAAACAATCCAGTTGTTTAATCATCGTGAGCAATGAATTGGTTCAGGAACCGATTTTTCAAAATGATTTCCTCCATATATACGGAAAAACACTAGGGTTGCTTCATCAAGCGATCGTCGGTCAGGCTGATGAGGCTTATCTTGTTGAATCGGGTATTCCATTAGTGATGAAAGGGTGCATGCAGGTATGAACGGTGTAATCGGATTTCTAATTAACCTGCAGTTCTTTACGGTTTTTCCGATAAAGAAGCAGCTTCCGATGGAGAAGAAATATATTCATAGTGCCATTCAAACCTTTCCGTTCGTCGGTCTTTTGCTAGGCTTGATATTGGGCGGTGTTTTATATGCATTAGTGGAATGGACCCCTTTGTCATCCCTTGCAATTGCGTTTGTCCTTTGGTTTTTGACGATGGCGTTAACGGGGGGCTTGCACCTCGATGGGTGGATTGATGCCAGTGACGCTTTTTTTTCCTATCAGGATAAAGAACGCCGATTGGAAATCATGAAGGATTCCAGGACAGGTGCATTCGGTGTCATCTCCGTCATCGTTCTATTGGCTGCCCGATTCATATTCATTTATGAAATTGTCGAACGGGTCAATGAATGGACATACTTCTTGATTATTGGCCTTCCATTCTTAAGCAAATGTGTGATGGGTTATTTACTTAGCCGGATGCCACTGGCTAAAAAAGAGGGGCTGGGTGCTTTCTTTCAAAGTGCTGTAAAGAAAAGCAGTTTGCCTATTTATTGGCTATACCTCCTTGTATGCCTTGCGATTGCTTGGATCATCGATTTTAAGCTTATCACTTTATTTTCCATCATGTGTCTGGCTGCGCTGTTCTTCCTATTTTATATAAAACGTAAAATCATCAGTTGGTTCGGTGGGATAACAGGGGATGTACTGGGTGCATCAGTGGAAGGGGTTGAGCTTTGGTTATGGCTGATACTGTGGCTATTACACTACTTCGCCATGGGCTGACGGAAGCAAATGAGCGAAAATCCTATTTAGGCTGGACGGATTCTCCATTAAGCATCGAAGGAGAAAAGGAAATTCTGTTCTTGAGGGGTTGTTACCCAGTATACGAAAAAATTCATACGAGTGATTTGCCTCGTTGTGTGGAAACCGCAAAACTGTTGTTTCCAGAAGTTGTTCCGGTCAAAAACCCTTCGTTCCGAGAAATGAACTTCGGCAATTGGGAAGGACGAACGTACGATGAGTTGAAGACAGATGGCGATTATCTTAATTGGTTGGAACGCCCCATGGCGGCAATGGTGCCTGGGGGTGAAAGCTATCCGGGGTTTTCCGAACGTGTTCAAAATGGCTGGAACCAATTGATTGCCAGTGAGGAAAGTCATTATGCACTAATGACCCATGGAGGGGTAATACGTGAATTACTGGTCCGCTATGCCCCGATGGAAAAGTCCTTTTTTGATTGGAGTATTTCTCACGGAAAGGGATATGAGCTCATATGGGAGGACCGGGACAGTTTAAGGAGGGGTGAACGGTGCACTTCGTTACAGGCGGCGCCTATAATGGGAAAACGAAATGGGTAAAGGAATTATATGGTTTGGAAAATAAGGCCCTTTGGTTATCCGGTTATCGGAAAGAACAGCCGGAAATGTTTGATTTTCAAGGTAATACCGTCATATTGCAGGGGTTGGATGCATGGATTCAACAAGATGCCGAAACGATGGATACAGATTCGATTCGAATAAGATGGAAGGAAATCATGGCTGACTGGCGAATATGGGAGAAGGAAAGGGATGAAAACATCTGCATTGTGATCGGTTCTGATATATCGAAAGGTATCGTCCCGATGGAAGCAAGGGATCGCCGATGGCGCGATGCCTGCGGATGGGTATTTCAAGATGTAGCATCCTTATCAACGCGTGTTGATATCATTTGGTATGGAATTAACCAGCGAATAAAATAGAGGAGGTAATTGGGATGAAGATTTATACACGTACAGGAGATAAGGGACAAACAAGCGTAATTGGAGGCCGGCTTGACAAGGATGACATCCGGGTCGAATCTTATGGAACAGTGGATGAAGTCAATAGTTATATCGGTCTTGCGGTGACTGAATTGGATGAAGCGATATTTAAGGATGTATTGGCCGATTTAGAGAAAATCCAGCATGAGTTATTTGACTGTGGCGGTGATTTGGCAACGGTTTCCGAGAAAGCCCCGCAAAAGCTGACGGATGAGGCCATTACCTATTTGGAAGAACGTATTGACGCTTTCATAGTTGAAGCGCCGGAACTGGAGAAGTTTATCCTGCCAGGGGGTTCAAAAGCGGCAGCAACGATTCATATTGCCCGTACGGTTACCAGAAGGGCAGAACGATTGGTCGTTTCATTGATCAAATCGGGTGCAGCCGTATCACCATTATCGCTTCAATATTTAAATCGCCTGTCCGATTACTTCTTTGCAGTAGCACGTGTGATCAACTTCCGACTTGGTGTGAAGGATGTGGAATATATCCGCAGCGCAAACGTATTCCGTGGAGGGAAAAGAAAGGAAAAAGAGTAACATGGATGTAAGAAAAATCAGTGCAATTGCTTTATTCATTGCCTTATCTGCTGTTGGGGCCATGATCAAAATCCCATCCCCGATCGGCAGTATCGCTTTAGACAGTTTTCCGGCCCTTTTGGCGGCTGTCATACTTGGCCCTGTACCCGGTGCGATTGTAGCCGGGCTCGGTCATATCATTTCAGCGTTCATCGGCGGCATGACTTTAGGGCCCTTCCATTTTTTGATCATGGTCGAAATGGCAGTGCTCGTTTGGATGTTCGGCGTTTTATATGTACACGGAAAGAAAATGGGCGCATTCTTCCTCTTCTTTATCGGTAATGCCTTCATTTTAGCCCTGCCTTTCGTATTTTTGATCAGCCCTGGATTTTACACAGTGCTGGTTCCGGGGTTAACGGCGGCAACAGCAGTGAATGTAGCATTGGCAGCATTGTTAATGCCACGCTTGGCTCCTGTTTTGAAAAAAATGATTCATAAAGATGGTCTTGTAGAATGAGTGATTCATTGATTCTACCGTTTTCCGAAGCAGAATCATTAATTGTTTCGAGTGATAATAGTGGCGGAATCGGACTGAAGGAAAAGGATCTTGTCCAGGTCCCTTATGAGGTCGTTGGCTATTACTCTTTTCGGGTTGCCGTCATGGAATGCATGGGTGTTGGCGGAAGGCCAATATCGGTTGTCCTTCACAATTTCTGCGGTGATGAAGCCTGGAAGGCATTGAGCAGAGGTATCTCGAAGGGATTGAATGAATTGGGAATGGTCCTGCCCATTACAGGAAGCACAGAAAGTAACATGCCGCTTCTTCAATCAGCACTAGGTCTTATGGTTATTGGTAAACGAAGGAATGAACGTGTAATTAAGCAATATCCTTTTCGGAAAATCGCTCTGATCGGCAGGCCGCTCGTTGGGAATGAAGTTATGGAACAACAAGAGAGGGTCGCTCCATTGTCTTTATTTAAAAGCCTTTGTGAGATGGAAGATGTACAGGTACTTCCAGTCGGTTCAAAAGGGATAGCATATGAATGGGAGCAACTGGATCCAAGTGGTGAAGGCGTTCCTGTAAATATAAGTAGTAAAGTGGATATCAAAAAATCTTCTGGACCATCCACTTGCTTCCTTATTGCTTATCCTGTACATCTTGAGGCAGAAATCAGACACCAATCCGGTCTTCTTTTTATGAGGGAATGATCCGACCAGTTCATGAATGAGGTATCGAGTTTAGTTCATAATGAACGGATTCGGTCCCTTTTTTTCATTGAATAATCCTTACTTTGTATGGATAAGTTTATATTGTAAAATAGTATTTTGAGTTAGTTTATATACATAGAGAGATGCCAAAGATTCAGGGTGATGTCTAGTTTATTTGGATTGAGCATTAACGATAGTTTGTTATTATACGCTCGTTATCATAGCCAAAGTGAAAGGCATCCAGTTAATGCTGACCTACTTGCATCCGGAATTATCACAGGTATGGATATTCCGGATGTTGCAGATGCTGTTCAGATAGGGGCATCACCCTGCTGGTCTGTTAGGGTGCTTCATTCTTTACATAAGGTTGCGCTAAAGGTTTAATAAAGATGGACAAAATCAATCAGCCTGCATCCATTATCTAGATCATCGGTGTTGGCGAATACATGGCTAGTCGAACTACATCCATTCATATTTCACCGATTCTCGCTGGCTCGTTGCTGCCGTGACTTGTGTGCCTACTGGTTTAAGCTACTGTAGCAATGATAAGTATTATGCAGAAGCCAATTTCTTCTGTATCAGGTGTTAATATTGAGAATTGGTGGTTCTTGTAATCGGTTTCAGGTTCATTAATTCTATCCTGCGTAAATGATGCAGGATTTTGGATGATTAAATTTTACTTTAACAGGTTTACAAACGTTAAAATCTTGGACGGTTATGGAAACGATAATATCAGTCGTTTCACTATCCTAATCTTACTATTGAATTCAATTGTTTAAGAGAAAGGAGCATGATGTAAGTATGAGACATTCAGGTTATATGATGGGGATCGATATTGGTACGACGAGTACGAAGGTCGTTCTTTTTTCAAAAGGAGGGGAGGTTGTACAATCTTGTTCGAAGGGATATCCTCTTCACAGTCCAACTCCTTCCGTTGCGGAACAAGATCCCGAAGAAATTTATAAAGCTGTCATTATTGCAATTGGCGAAGTTATGATTACAAGCGGAATAGAAAAAGATGAACTTGGTTTCATATCGTTCAGTTCAGCGATGCATAGCTTGATCGCCATGGGGAAAGACGGTAATACGCTAACGAATAGCATTACATGGGCAGATAATCGTAGTGTAGCCTATGCGGAGAAATTGAAGGCTTCAGAACAGGGGATGCGACTGTATCACAGGACGGGAACTCCCATTCACCCGATGTCCCCAATCACAAAAGTAATGTGGTTAAGAAATGAGCATCCAGGGATTTTTAACGAAACCGACAAATTCATAGGAATCAAAGAATACATCATCTATAAACTTTTCAATGAGTATGTGATGGATTATTCACTCGCTTCTGCAACGGGCATGTTCAATTTGAATGAATTGAAGTGGGATGAAGAAGCACTTGCCATTGCTGGAATTGGGGCAGATAAGCTGCCAACACTTGTTCCAACAACCCATATCCTCTCTGGATTAAGTCCGGAATTAGCGGCAAAAATGAACATTCAGCCAGGTACCCCGTTTGTTATTGGTGCGAGTGATGGTGTGCTTGCGAACTTAGGGCAAAACGCCATCAAGCCAGGTGTTTTGGCAGTGACAATCGGAACGAGCGGTGCGGTTCGAACCGTCAGTGACCGACCGCTTACAGATCCGAAAGGCAGGACATTCTGTTATGCCCTTACGGAGAATCATTGGGTAATCGGAGGACCGGTCAATAATGGGGGAATCACCTTCCGATGGGCAAGGGACCAATTAGGCCGTGTTGAAATTGAAAAAGCGAAGGCTTCGGGACAAGACTCATATGAGATATTGACGGACATGGCTTCAAATATTGCCCCTGGCTCCGACGGATTGATATTTCACCCGTATATGGCTGGGGAACGAGCGCCATTATGGAGTGCCGATGCAAGAGGCTCCTTCTTTGGACTGGCTCTTCATCACACTCGTGACCATATGGTCAGAGCAGTACTTGAAGGTGTGATGTATAACTTGTACAGTGTTCTCCTTGCTGTAAGAGAGCTGACAGGTACTCCCGAGAAAATTCATGCAAGCGGTGGGTTTGTCCGCTCGAAGCTATGGCGTCAAATCATGGCCGATGTATTTAATCAGAACGTGACAATTCCTGAAAGCTTTGAAAGTTCAAGCTTAGGTGCTGCCGTTCTTGGGTTATACGCTTTAGGGGAAATCGAAAGCCTCGATGAGGTTGAAGGCATGATTGGTGCTACAAATGAGCTTGTTCCAATCGAGCAGAACGTTAAAGTGTATGAGGAATTAATGTCGATTTATTTATCCGTAAGCCGCCAATTGGAAGGTGACTATAAGAGGATCGCTGATTTTCAAAGACGTCATTTAGAATAATTTGATGGAAAGCACAGATGCGCAGGCACTGTGCTTTCTTTTTCCCTATATTTAAAAATGGTAAGATGGAAAAAAAGCAAAGGGGAATGTTAAGATGGGAGCCAGTAAAACGAATGCAATGCGAATTCTTGATAACAAACGTATTGAGTATGGCATGATGAGCTATGATGCCAACGATGGAAAAATCGACGGGATCACTGTTGCGGACAAAATTGGAAAAGCGCAAGAAACCGTTTTTAAAACGCTTGTTACCCATAGCGGGCCGCAGCAGCTATATGTATTTGTCATTCCTGTAGCCACTGAACTGGATTTGAAAAAAGCAGCGAAGGCGGCAGGGGCAAAAAAAGTTGAAATGCTTGCTGTTAAAGATCTACAAAAATACACAGGGTATATACGGGGAGGCTGCTCACCGATCGGTATGAAAAAGCAATACCCGACCTTTATCGACGAAAGTGCATCAAGGCTGCCGGAAATCATCGTAAGCGGTGGGAGGATCGGGACACAGATTGTCTTAAAGCCCTCGGAATTCCTAGAGGTCACACAAGCCGATGCAGTGGCCCTTATAAAATAATCGTTTCCACCCTTAGGCATTCACCTATTTGTTTTTTTCTGCATACGCTGTCTTGAAGATCACATCTTTATTGTGAGGGAGAGTGTGAAAGTGACTGGAAAAGTGATGCACTATTTCGCTGGAGGCAATACGGCTAAAGGTTTTTATAGTTTATATGATTCCAATTTAGCAGGTTTGGAAAGACTATTCATTTTAAAAGGCGGACCTGGTTCGGGCAAATCAACCATTATGAAAAAAATCGGCCAAGAATGGCTGGATAAAGACTATGACATTGAGTTTTTACATTGCTCGTCCGATAATGATTCCATTGATGGAGTAATCATACCGGCTTTGAAAATCGGACTTGTGGATGGGACAGCGCCGCATGTGATTGAACCTAAGGCGCCAGGGGCCATTGAGGAGTATGTCAATCTAGGGGCTGCCTGGAATTCTCAGCAGCTGGCTTCTGAAAGGGCGACTATCATAAGGCTGACGAATGCGAGAAGCAAGAGTTTTGAGAAGGCCTATTCCCTTTTCGCTGAGGCATTAAGGATACACGATGAATGGGAAGATATTTATAAGGCAAACATAGATTTCGCTAAATTGAATGGGTTGACCAATAAATTGATAGAAGGATTTTATAGAGATATCGTCCTTAACAAGAAGGCTGATGTTCGCCACCGTTTTTTAGGTGCTGCCACACCGAAGGGAGCGGTTGATTTCATTCCCAATATCACGGAGGGTGTACAAAAACGCTACTTTTTAAAGGGCCGTCCGGGTTCAGGTAAATCAACGATGCTGAAGAAGATTGCAAAGGCTGCAGAGCAAAGAGGCTTTGATGTGGAAGTGTATCATTGCGGTTTTGATCCGCATAGCTTGGACATGGTAATCGTCCGGGAGGTAGGAATCGCCATTTTTGACAGCACATCACCACATGAATATTTCCCAAGTTGTGAAGGTGATGAAATCATTGATATATATAAAACAGCCATCCTGCCAGGAACAGATGAAATTTATGCCGATCAGATAAAGGATGTTTCCTCCAGGTACAGGGATAAAATGAATGAAGCGACAGCAAATCTGGTTAAAGCAAAAGATGCGCATGACGAACTCGAAAAGATTTATGTAAAAGCAATGGATTTTACAGCCATCGATGACATTCAAAGTGACATCAACGAACAAATTATTGAACGGTCACAGGCAGTTGATAGCCAAACCATTCTACATTAAGACAAAACTGCACCTATCTCAATTAGGTGCAGTTTATTTATATACATAATTGGAGCTTTTACATGACTGAATTCACACCAAGGAATATATCCAAGTTTGTAAAACGTGTTTATCCAGTCTCTTTCGGTTAAAATAGGAATTATATTGAAAAAAGGAGCGGGTTGAATTGATAAAGACGATAGCGATTGATATGGACGGAACATTGTTAAACAAAGTGCAAAAGGTCAGTGAGGCAAATAAAGACGCAATACAAAGGGCTCAAAGAGAGGGCGTGGAAGTGATCATTGCTACTGGAAGATCCTACGTGGAAGCTAGGTTTGCATTAGATGAAGCAGGCATCGTTTGCCCTGTCATCTCAGTAAATGGTGCTGCCCTTTTCACGGAGGACGGAAAGATTGCCACTTCCAATCCGATGTCAGTTGGGACTGCTAGCATGGTTGCTAAATTACTCGAAGAACGAGGAGTTTATTTCGAAATTTATACGAGTCAGGGAATCTATTCTAAAAACTATGAAAACGCCATATCTGCTTTGGTGGATGTATTTGTTACAGCCAATCCGGACGTTGACCCTGAGAGGATGAGGAAATTTGCAGAGGAGCGTTTACAGCTTGGACAAGTTACGTCCATTTCCGATTATTCCGAGTTATTCAGCCATTCTAATGTGGAATATTATAAAATTCTCAGCTTTTCAAAGGATTTAAGTTTATTGAATCAAATTTCTTCTGAATTAAATGAGGAGGATGGAATTACAGTCACCTCATCAGGACGTGAAAATGTGGAAATCATGAGTGGGGCGGCTCAAAAAGGTACGGCACTTGAAACATATGTGAATGAAAAATCCGGCTCGATGCAGGAAACGATGGCTATTGGGGATAATTATAATGATGTATCCATGTTTGAACGAGTAGGTTTGTCTGTCGCGATGGGAAATGCACCGCTCGATATTCAAAAAATGTGTGATGAAGTAACAGGCAAGAATGATGAATCCGGTGTTGCGGAGGCCATTTTAAAGGTACTTAAACAGTCAGCCTATTAAACTCATGAATCGAAAGGGGAAAAGCTTTTGAAAAGATGGATCTTATTTTTCCTTATGACTACATTTACTTTAATTGGGTGTAACATGAATGAAAAGGACGGTAATACCAAGTCTAAGCCTGATAAAGAAGTGACGGGCACTTTAGGACAAGATCCGGATGTTCTGGTAACGAACCTGCATGCACCATGGTCGATTCAGAAAAATGGGGGCACGATGTATGTGTCAGAGCGGACAGGAACTATCGTAGAATGGGACAAGGGTAAGATGACAAGGCAAAAGGTCAACCTTAAAAAGCCATTGTCGGCAAAAGCGGAAGCTGGGTTGCTTGGATTTTTGTTAGCTCCCGATTTCGCTAAGAGCGGGCAAGCTTTCGCTTATTATACGTATGAAGAAGGTGGCGATTCCATCAACCGAATCGTCCTGCTGCAAAAGGTTGAGGATATGTGGCTGGAGAGGGAAACCTTAATCGACCGAATACCAAGCGGTGATTTCCATCATGGTGGCCGGATCAAGATCGGACCGGATGATAAGCTATATGCTACAACTGGTGATGCAAGAAATTCGGAGATCGCACAAGACATTGAATCTTTAGGCGGGAAGGTTTTGCGCATGAATCTGGATGGCACCGTACCAAAGGATAATCCTTTCAGGAATTCATATGTCTATTCATACGGTCATCGGAATCCACAAGGTCTGGCATGGGATGAAGCGGGACAGATGTATGAAAGTGAGCACGGAGATTCGGCACACGATGAATTAAATAAAATTGAACCAGGTAAGAATTATGGTTGGCCAGTGATACAGGGCGATGAGAAAAAAACGGATATGGTAAATCCATTGATTCATTCCGGTGAAAATACATGGGCCCCTTCTGGAATGGCTTATTTTGACGGGAAGCTTTATTTTGCAGCCTTAAGGGGCGAAGCGCTTAAGAGCTATGATGTAAAGAACGGAAAACTGACTAATATCATTACGGGTTCGGGAAGGATACGTGATGTATTCGTAGATGAAGATTACCTTTATTTTATAAGCAACAATACGGATGGTCGTGGAAACCCTGATGAAAAAGATGATAAACTTTATCGTTTACCACTATCTCGGTTAAAAGGAAATATGCCTTGAATTTATCAAGTCGTGATTTATAATAACTCTCATGTTCCAACTGTTTCGAACAGAAGAACGAAAGGAGCCTTCGCTAAATAGCGGAGGCTTCTTTTGTTTAGGGGCTTGAAGCATCGATCCCTACGTAGCAGCATGGCATCGATTTAATGCCCCAAGCTCACGAGTAAGTCTCGAACTCGAGTAGCGCATGAATTCACGAGTAAAAGGGCAAAACTCACGAGTAAACGTCCCAAAACTCACGAGTAAAGGGGCAAAACTCACGAGTAAACGTCCCAAACTCACGAGTAAAAGCGTCAAACTCACGAGTAAAGGCGTCAAATTCACGAGTAAAGGGGCAAAACTCACGAGTAAGCACTCCAAATTCAAGAGTAAGGCTCGAATTCATGAGAAAACGCGTCAAACTTACGAGTAAACACGCGAAACTCACGAGTAAGCACTCCAAATTCACGAGTAAGGCTCGAACTCGAGTAGCGCATGAATTCACGAGTAAAAGGGCAAAACTCACGAGTAAACGTCCCAAACTCACGAGTAAACGCGCGAAACTCACGAGTAAGCACCCCAAATTCACGAGTAAAAGCGTCAAATTCACGGGTAAAAGGGCAAAACTCACGAGTAAGCACCCCAAATTCACGAGTAAGGCTCGAATTCATGAGAAAACGCGTCAAACTTTCAGTAAACGTCCCAAACTCACGAGTAAAAGCGTCAAATTCACGAGTAAAGGCGTCAAACTCACGAGTAAGGCTCGAATTCATGAGTAAAGGCTTCAAACTCACGAGTAAGTCTCGAACTCGAGTAGCGCATGAATTCACGAGTAAAGGCGTCAAATTCACGAGTAAATGTCCGAAACTCGAGTAGCGCATGAATTCACGAGTAAAAGGGCAAAACTCACGAGTAAAAGCGTCAAATTCACGAGTAAAGGCGTCAAACTCACGAGTAAACGCGCGAAACCCACGAGTAAGGCTCGAATTCATGAGTAAAAGCGTCAAATTCACGAATAAACGTCCCAACTCACGAGTAAAAGCGTCATATTCACGAGTAAATGCCCGAAACTCACGAGTAAGCACACCAAATTCACGAGTAAGGCTCGAATTCATGAGAAAACGCGTCAAACTTTCAGTAAACGTCCCAAACTCACGAGTAAAAGCGTCAAATTCACGAGTAAAAGCGTCAAATTCACGAGTAAAAGCCCGAAACTCACGAGTAAGGCTCGAATTCATGAGTAGACGCGTCAAACTCACGAGTAAACGTCCCAAACTCACGAGTAAAAGCGTCAAATTCACGAGTAAAAGCCCGAAACTTACGAGTAAGCACTCCAAATTCATGAGTAAACGCGTCAAACATGAGTAAACGCGCGAAACTCACTAGTAAGGCTCGAATTTACGAGTAAAAGCGACAAATTCACGAGTAAACGTCCCAAACTCACGAGTAAAAGCATCAAATTTGTTGTGTTAAAGTCGTGGAGATAACGGCAATCTAGTTGTTTTTCTTCATCTGAAGGCTGGACATTTCTAATTTACAGGTGTATAGTTACCTAGGTAACTATAATATAGGAGGAAATACTTTTGTCCTTTCATAATGGTTTTTTTCATCATAACTTACAATTTTCAAGGTCATTTACCAAAAAGTTGAATGAACAATTGGCTAAGGTTGATCTTTTTCATTCCCAGTGGCTGATTGTTTATTATCTGTATCAGTATGGCTGTTCTACGCTTGTTGAAATAAGTACTTATCTAGATGTGGAGAAACCGACGGTAACCCGGACGGTAAACCGTTTGGAAGAACGTGGTTTGATTGAACAAATCCCAGGAAAGGATAAGCGGGAGCGGAGAATACAGTTAACGGAGCCTGGTGTAAGGACTTATCAAGAGGCCAAAAAGGTAGTTGAAGAATTTGAACTTCAATTAATGACCGGTTTGGCTGAAGAGGATCGAGAAGCAACGTTACGAACTTTATTATTTCTAAAGGGAAAATTAAAACAATAGTAAGGAAGAAGGATTGAAATGAATCAAAAACCGAAATTGTGGACGAAAGACTTTCTGATTGTGTCGTCTGCGAACTTTTTTCTATTTTTAACTTTTTATGTCTTGATGGTGACATTGACCATTTACACGATTGATAACTTTCATGCATCGCAAGCACAAGCAGGACTTGCCTCAAGTATCTTTGTCCTCGGGGCCGTGCTTGTTAGACCGATTGCAGGGAAAAAAATTGACAAGATCGGCCGCAGAAAGATGTTGCTGGGATCCTTGGTTTTATTTCTGATTGCGTCCGTTGGTTATTTCCTCGTGAATAGTTTATCCCTCTTATTGATCAATCGACTGATTCATGGATTTGCTTTTGGCCTTGCCACTACGGCAACTGGAACGATTGCTGCAGATATCATTCCGAATGAAAGACGTGGGGAAGGTACAGGTTATTTTGCCATGAGTACAAACTTGGCAATGGCATTCGGTCCGTTTATTGGATTGCTGATCACACAGCATTTTAGTTATTCCATCATTTTTTATGCTGGCTCTTTATTTGCTGCATTTTCTTTAGTCGCATCGCTATTCATGAATGTTCCTGAAGGAGAAAAAGGAAAAGCTTCACCGCAAAAAGGGTTTAAAATCAGTGATTACTTTGAAAAAAGGGCCCTGCCCATTTCCATTTTTATCGGATTTGCCGGATTTACGTATTCGAGCATCTTGTCCTATTTAACATCTTTTGCAAAAGAAATGAATCTAATGGATGCCGCAAGCTTTTTCTTTGTGGTATTTGCTGTATTCCTTTTGGCGTCCCGTCCGTTTACAGGACGAATGTTTGATGTGAAGGGAGAGAATGCAGTTATCTATCCATCGCTCTTCCTATTTGCCATCGGTATGGTCATCCTCAGTCAATCTCATCATGGCATCACGCTTCTGATTGCCGGTGCCTTTATTGGAGTGGGATATGGTACGTTCCAATCAAGCTGTCAAGCTATTTCCATTAAAGAAGCCCCATCAAATCGGATGGGATTAGCCACATCCACGTTTTTTACAATGTATGATTTTGGGATTGGTGTTGGCCCATTCCTATTGGGATTCCTCATTCCATTTACCGGGTTCAAAGGTTTGTTCATAGGAATGTCGATCTTTGCATTCATTCTTATTGGAATTTATTTCTTGGCACATGGTAAAAAAGCCTCTGTAAGAAAGAAAATGCAAATAGAGGAACGTTTGTCTGCTTAATTTTTTGGATGCCTGTATAAAATCGAAAATTTTGGGGATGCTTATATTATGATTGATTTTCCAAAATATCCCCCTTTTCTCCGCCTGTAATCCACAGGCGTTTTTTTTTATGCCATAAACAAAAAAACCGCCTTATCGGCGGTTTCTTTAAAACTTATAGGTCCATAATCGTTCTTTGCGGATCCAGTCAAGAAAATCAGCGTCCTGATTTTCGAATTTCTTTTTCCATTCGATCACCATTGCCTGCGTTTGCGAACGGTGTGCAGTAAATGCTGCTACCTTTTTTTCTTCGACGGTAGAGATATCATGGATGATGTCAGGGTGCCCTAACTCGTCGATGCAGTTATTGGAGAACGCGACACAATGAAGTTTAGGTCTCTCTTTTTCTTCCATTCTTTCCACAGCCCGAACCACAGCCCGTGCTGTCGCTTCATGGTCTGGATGGACACTGTACCCTGGGTAAAACGTAATGATCAATGAAGGATTCAATTCAATTATGGCATCCGTAAATAATGAAGTCAGCTTTTCATCATCTTCGAATTCTATCGTCTTATCACGCAAACCTAGCATGCGTAAATCTTGGATGCCAATCGCATTCGCTGCATCGATTAATTCCTTTTGGCGAATTTTAGGGAGCGATTCTCTTGTTGCAAATGGTGGATTTCCTAAATTACGTCCCATTTCTCCTAGTGTTAAGCATAAATAGGTAACAGGCGTGCCCGCTTCTCTATGGAGGGCAAGTGTTCCAGAAACCGAAAAGGCTTCATCATCGGGATGTGGGAATATAACGAGTACATGACGTTCTTTTTCCAAGGTATATTTCTCCTTCCGTTCTACTTACAGTGGGGTATTATTATCGGTGAATGGTAGTTATTCATCGTATATCAATCATGTTGTAATCATTCAAAGGGAGTGGGACTGAGTTGCATGGAGACAGCAAGCTTTCCGGAAAAATCAAGACCTGCCAACAGCAGTCTCCCTTGTTCATCCATTTCGAAGTGGTTCACGCCTTCTGCATATACCCAGCCAATATTGAGCTTTAAGCCGATGCGATAAGGTCCATCGCCAACTATCTTCCCGTGTTCATATTGTATTAAAGCATTACGAATATAAGCGCCTGCCGAAAAGAAAGCTTCATCTACATGAGTGGCATAGGCACCATTTGTCGTTTCAAGGTGAAGATATACATCTTGTCCGGCAAAAGAATCAATAGCATTTTGCACCTCTGTACGGTCTATAGGTTTCATTCTATAATTTCCTCCTTAACTGGGCGGCTAGATAAGCTTTTCCTTCTTTCTATTTTACTAAATAAAAGCAAAAAAAGCGAAAAAGGCCGCTCGATTAATTTGAGCGGCCAGTAAATTAGATGTTTTATTTTTGTGTGTGTTGAGCAGCACCATATTTATGGTATGCGCCATGATTGACAGGTCCTACATAGTCATTCATCCTCCAAGAATGGCGAACTGCTTCGGTAATGAAGTCTTTTGAAATATAGATAGCCTCACGTGGACTTTTTCCTTCAGCCAATTGAGCGGCAATGGCTGCTGAAGAAGAACAGCCGGCACCATGTGTATTGGTTGTTTCGATTTTCTCGGATTCAAGAATCTCGAATTCGTTTCCGTCAAATAAAAGGTCGATTGCTTTGTCATGATCGAGCTTATTTCCGCCTTTGATCAAGACATATTTTGCACCAAGTGCATGGATTTTTTCAGCTGCACCCTTCATATCATCGATCGTTTTGATTGGCGCTGTTCCTGCTAACTGAGCAGCCTCGAACAAGTTTGGCGTAACTACAGTTGCGCGTGGGACAAGAAGGTCGCGCAGAGCTATGGCCGTTTCTGGGTGCAATACTTCATCTTCACCTTTACATACCATAACTGGATCGATAACGACTTTGTCCAGTTTCAACTCGTCTATTTTACGGGCAACAAGTTCAATGATTTCTACTGATCCAAGCATTCCCGTTTTCATGGCATCAATGCCGATTGATAGAATCGTTTCGATTTGGGCTTCCAAAACCTCGACAGGTGTGGGGAAAACATTATGAGACCAGCCATTCTTAGGATCCATCGTCACGATTGTCGTTAAAGCGGACATACCGTAAACTCCAAATTCTTGAAATGTCTTTAAATCAGCTTGAAGACCTGCACCGCCGCTGGAATCCGATCCAGCAACTGTCATAGCTCTTTTCATAGTCATTATGTGACCTCCTCAGGAGAATTAGATATCGATATTATCAGCATACCAGGTAATATCCTGTTTTTAGAATATACCAAAATTTCTTTTATGTAAAACTTAGTTTTCACCTTAAAATGATTGCCTTTAGGATGGACATGGCATGGCCTCGTATAAGCTTTTTTTAAAAGTGGATGAATACATGGTATTGAGAATTGAATAGATGGAAATCCTGCTTTTTAGATTGGTTCATCCAAGAAATATGCGCTATTCAATCTTTTAATATGTAAGCAAAGTTTGTGAAAGTGTCATTATTCTCAAAGTTGATTTAAAATATTTAAATATAGTGGATGCTATTTTAAAGGACACAATTATTATACTTTACCGTAGGATGTTGGATTAAACCCCAAAATAGGAAGGGTGAGTCTGATGGAATGGACGATGTTGCTTTTAGCTGGTGGTAAATCAAGCCGTATGGGTGTGAATAAAGCCCTGTTGACAATAGGGGGAGTTGTGAACATTTCAAGAGTTGCCTCCGAGCTGAAAAAGGTGTCGGAAAAAATTCTGGTCATTACAAATACATTTGAAGATTATCGCTTTCTGCAGCTTCCGTTAATATCGGATTTACATAAAGATCAAGGACCTCTTGGCGGATTGCATGCAGGGATGAGCTCCTCGAAAACAGATCTGCAATTCCTGACAGCCTGTGATATGCCCTTTGTGAGTGCAGAAGCCATAAAAGAAATCATTTCTTTTTATGAAACGGATTTCGATGCTGTCATTCCAGAAATAAATGGCAGGATCCAGCCGCTTTTTGCTGTTTATCATAAAAGGTGTCTTCCTGTATTGACAGAGTGTTTAGTAAAGCACGAATTAAAAATGGGTCGGTTTTTGGAAAAGATTTCGGTGAAAATCGTAAAGGAAACGGACTTTATGTTATATCATGAGAATCCTGAACATTTTCAACACCTCTTTTTCAATATGAATACGCGGGAAGATTATCAAGAAGCAGGGTATATTAATCAAACTGAATTATATAAAGGGTGGTAGACATGAATTATCATATTTCAAAAGAGCCTATTGTCATCCAGGAAGTGATAGATAAAGTAATCGAGCGGAATGCAGGTGCCATTACGACCTTTATTGGTACAGTAAGGGAAATGACCAAGGGAAAAAAGACACTTTTCTTAATTTACGAAGCATATGTACCGATGGCTATTAAGAAATTGGAGCAAATTGGATCTGAAATTAAGGAACGTTGGCCTGATGCAGAAACGGCGATCACCCATCGAGTTGGCAAACTTGAAATCACGGATATCGCAGTCGTTATTGCTGTTAGTACGCCACATCGAAATGATGCATATGAAGCAAATAGGTATGCGATTGAAAGAATTAAAGAAATCGTCCCAATTTGGAAAAAAGAACACTGGGAAGATGGGGAGACATGGGTGGGAAACCAGCTGGAAACTGTTCCTTATCCAACAGGAAAACCAATAGAGGTGGATAGCAATGATTAATGTACTTTTATTTGCCCAATTGAAAGATGAGCTAGGCAAAGAGACCATTTCTATAGAAGGAAATGGAATGAGTGTGGCCAAGCTTAAAGGAAAGATGAAGGTGGAATTTGAATTGGAAGGTCTCGAAACCGTGATGACAGCGGTCAATGAAGAATTTGCCGATGATGACACGATTTTATCTGATGGAGATACAGTAGCCTTCATTCCACCTGTCAGTGGAGGCTGAGCAAATCGGTAAGGAGGTTTCAAAGTGACAGAGCGATATTCAAGACAGACCTTATTTTCCCCCATCGGTGAAAGGGGCCAATTAAAAATTCAGAAGAAGCATGTCTTACTTCTAGGGGCAGGGGCTTTGGGGTCTGCAAACGCAGAAGCCCTTACCCGTGCAGGAGTGGGGAAGCTTACTATTGTGGACAGGGATTATGTCGAGACTAGTAATTTACAGCGCCAGCAAATGTATACGGAGCAGGATGTGGCGGAAAAACTGCCAAAGGCTGAAGCGGCAAAGCGCCATTTACTTGATATTAATCATGAAGTGGATGTGAAAGCCGTCATCATGGATGCCACCGCCCAGAATCTTGAACAGATGCTTGGTGATGTTGATTTGATATTGGACGCCACCGATAATTTTGAAACAAGGATGATCATTAATGACCTGTCACAAAAACTTCGTATTCCGTGGATTTATGGGGCATGTGTCGGCAGTGTCGGCATGACCATGACCATCCTGCCAGGTCAGACACCCTGTTTGCACTGTTTACTTAAAACGATCCCCATCCAAGGAATGACCTGTGACACAGGAGGGATCATATCACCAGCTGCAACGATGGTGGTAGCCCATCAAACCGCTGAATCTTTGAAAATACTTGTTGAAGATTGGGAATCGGTTCGACCTGCACTCGTTACATTTGATTTGTGGCGCAATCAGTACCAAACTGTTAAATTAACAAAAGCGAAAAAGAAAGATTGTCTCTCTTGTGGTGAGCAGAGGACATACCCTTTTTTAACTATGGAAAATGCAACGAAAACTGCGGTTCTTTGCGGCAGGGATACTGTACAGGTCAGACCGCCAAAACCTTTGAAACTGCAACTTGAGAAGTTAGCCAAAGATTTGAACGGAAGTGGTTATTTGGTGAAGTTCAATCCATTCCTGCTCTCTTGTGAAAAAGATGGGGAACGTATTGTCATTTTCGAGGATGGCCGGGCATTGATTCACGGTACAAAGGATATGGTTCATGCAAGGGCCACTTACCAAAGTATCCTGGGATAATGAATAGTAAAAAGCGAGGCCGCCGGTTTTGGGGCCTCGCTTTTAGATGAATCCATATAGGGTAAGGGTTAACGGATATTAGTGTGTAACCTCATCTTTATTCTCTTGTTTGGAAGCAACGATGACGACTTTCCCTTCGTCAAGTACTTCCTCGTAACGTTCTGCTTCCATATCCGTAAGACCAAGATTGCTCATGCGATTACGAAGTTCGTCCCCACGTGATTTAAAGAGATTTCCAACCGTATCAAGGAAGCCTTGTTCCTTCATGCCTACATCTTCCGTACTTGTATTCTCGGTAAGGTGCTTCGAACGCGTTTTATCATGGGCAAACAAATATACATCGTCCTTCGTATATCCTGAAGTAACTAAATGATCGATTTTTTCCTTTGCTTGTAAACCGTTTTCTACTACATGTACTTGATACATATAAACTCCTCCTTGAATTTTAGTGTAAGATTCTCTTGGTAATAGGTAAATAGAATCTTGCTTGTCGTGGTTGTTGATTGGCTATAGTAGTATATAACCTTGTTTGGGCATCGATAAACATCATTCACCGAAATAATTTAGTAAGTGGTGAAGCGGAGCACCTTTTGAATGCGATAGGTCAAATATTTGAAAACAGGTAGCTTCTTTTGATATTCACTATAATCTACAGTGTATGTTCCATCTTGATTTGTCCAAAGTCTTTGAAAATAGTTTTCGACATCATTAGAAACGTCCGCATCATTTGGAGCATGGATTTCAATATTTGCTTCAAGATTATAGTCATCTAGATTGCGTGTGGTGTAATTAGCCGATCCTCCAAGAACAATCGTTTCTTTAGGCGTTTGTATCATCATCAGCTTTGTATGGAACTGTTCTTTTTCTGTTTTATACCAGCGAATCGAGATGTTATCATCTCCCAGTTTATCGAATTCAGCGGCAACTGGAAGATTAGGAAGCCCGATTTTTTCACTTCCGAACGCGTTTTGATTCGGATCCAATATCATTTGAATCTTCACACCTCGTTTAGCTGCATCCGTTAACGCCTCGACAACATCGCGATCAGCAATGTAAAACATGGCAAGATGGATTTTGTCCCCTTTTTTCGTATCCCTTATTGACTTAAGGACATGTTTATTAATTTTTCCTTCCGTTAGCAATTGTACGGATATCGGACCCTTATCGGCAGTTGCCCCTTTAAATTCCGGAAATGTCTTTGGGCCTCCTGAAAAATTGTAAGCAGCTTCTTCCGCTTTAACAAAGTCACCGATGATATTCCCACCCATCTGAAACGCAATATTGGAATGGAATCCACTTGCGTCATGAGGATTGGCCGATGAGATGATGGCCGTTTTTTCAGTAGCGACCACTTTTCTGTGATTGGCCTTGATATTCATCAGTCTAAGATAAGAACGCATGGTGACCTTTGGAGCACTTTTTGCCATGGGATTCACAATCCAGCCTTTCCCGCTTTCACCGAACCATTGGAAAAAGGTCCGATACACACCTGAATAGAGAGGATTCGGATCTCGAAGCCGGTCTAAATTGGTAACGATAACATCAATGCCATTTTGCTTCATCGTTTCGAGTGCCTCTAATTGGTAGGCATTATAGGAAGTATTCACTTCATCAGTAATGAATATCACCTGGAGTTTTGGTTTCTTTTTCTTCTGGTCTATCAATTTATCCGTCAGGGTCTCGGATAACTTTGGATAGTTTATCTTTTCATCATAAAAAGCATTAAACAAAAACATATCGATTACGATATAAGAATCAGCATCCTCAATGGCTTGATTAATGGTTTGGAAAATTCGCCGCTCATGCTGAGGATTCCCTTGTTCATCGTGATAGGAAAGGTCATAGATGAAATCAATATCCTCGACATGATGAACCTTCCCTTCATATGAAAGGCCTTCGGGGAGGGGCTTGTAGCTGTTATAGACGATCACGGCTGTAATGACGATCAAAATGCTGACAAGCAGATAAAATCGTTTTCTTTTGTACCATTTTTTCATAGGGAATCCTCCAACAGAGTTAAATGACGTGCTAACTATCTATCTTCCCAAGTTAGGGGTATATAGAAACATAAATCGTAATCTATGGAAACGGGTAGGGCTATTAGTTTGATATAATATAGTTTCAAAAAGAGGAAAGGGGCTATGGCAAATGAAAAAGCAGTTATTAACAAATGATTGGTGGCCTCTATTGGAAGAGGAATTCAAAAAAAGTTATTATCAAGAGCTAATGGAATTTGTAAAACAAGAATACAGTCAGCAAGTCATTCATCCGGATCAGGATGACATCTTCAATGCGCTTCACTTTACTTCATATGAAAATGTAAAGGTGGTCATCCTGGGACAGGACCCTTACCATGGACCGCATCAAGCGCATGGCCTTAGTTTTTCCGTAAAGCCGGAGGTTCGCATCCCACCATCTTTAAGAAATATCTTTAAAGAGTTACACACTGATCTAGGTTACGATGTTCCAGACAATGGTTACCTTGTTAAATGGGCGGAACAGGGAGTGCTTCTATTGAATGCAGTCTTGACCGTCCGTGAGGGAGAAGCCCACTCACACCGGGGAAAGGGATGGGAAACCTTTACAAATCAAATAATTCGTCTGCTGAATGACCGGCAGAAACCGGTCGTTTTTATCCTGTGGGGAAAACCGGCTCAAACTAAAATCCCTTTGATTGATGAAAACCGGCATAAAATCATTAAGTCAGTCCATCCAAGTCCGCTGTCGGCATCCCGTGGTTTCTTTGGCGGCAAACCGTTTTCCAAAACAAATCAATTCCTGATTGAATCAGGGGAAAATCCAATTGATTGGAAAATCTCAAAGCGATGAAGAAAATGGAACGGGTGAATTGTATGGCGTGCCGCTATTTTTATATAACTTGGGATCCAACCTTCCCAAAAGGCTGCCGTGCTTTTCAATTCAAAACATCCAGGCTCCCCTCTCTTGAGGTTTTTCGCTCATCGGGACAGCCATGCTTGAAATTTCAATCCAAGCCAATTGATAAGTAGGGGAATATCCAAGGTGTTTTCTTCTCTGATTTTTGCTATGCTAGTTATGAAAGTTTTGACCTGTATATAGACGAGGTGGTAAAGTTGGATATTTCATCAAAACAAATGTTAGATAAGATCGAAGAGCTTGTTTTGAAAGCGAAACAGGTAAATTCAGAGGATAAGGTGCAGGGGTATGTAATTGCCATTAAAGCTCTATGTGAAGTAATGGTTGATGAAAAAGCTGGGAACATCAGCATTCCGAAGCCAATCACAATGACCCAGTCCGTTATGCCGGCTACATCGAATGTAGAACCGGTTAAAATGGATGAGGCCAATGGGGAGTCCTTATTCGATTTTTAAGAGAAGGGGAGCGAAATGCTAGTGAAACTGTTTATCATTTTAGGTGCATTGAATGCGTTTATTGCCGTAGCACTTGGCGCTTTCGGTGCACATGGGCTGGAAGGGAAAATTCCCGATAAATATTTAGAAACGTGGCAAACCGCTGTTCAATATCAAATGTTCCATGCGGTAGGTTTATTAGCGATCGGTTTACTGGCTGGGAAGATTTCAAGTCCGCTAATCAATTGGTCTGGCTGGCTTATGCTAATAGGAATCATCCTGTTTTCCGGAAGTTTATTCGTTTTAAGCGTTACGCAAATAAAAGTGCTAGGGGCCATCACACCACTTGGCGGAGTGTCATTCTTGGTTGCTTGGGTCTTGATGATCATTGCTGCATATAAGTACTTGTAATTAAGTTAGCTGATCTTTCTAAGGTCAGCTTTTTTAATTCGTTATGGAAAAACGATCCATAAAGAAGAGCCTCAAAATCAAAAAGATTCTGAAGCTTCTTTATGGCATCCTCTTTACCTTGGCGAATAGGTGGCAAGCCCAGCGCCTCCAAATGGGTATTCATATTCGATTTCTTCATCAAACGTTATATAATCTAAGTATACCATCGGGATTAAGTACCGTTTTCCCGTTTGAGGGTCGCTTATGATCAAATGATCTCGGCCCGCAGCCTCGATGATTCCTTTGAAGATTTTTGCATTCCATTCCTTGTTGTTTTCAAACGTCGTATAAACAGTGGCTAATTTTCCTTTATTCAATCTCAAGATGTTCTCGATGTACGATGCTTCGACTGGAAGCATGCCAGGCACCTGCGGACCGGAAGGGGACGGCATTGGCGCTTGTTGTGGCGTACCCGCTGTGGTGGGCTGTTGCTGTTGGTATTGTGGTTGTTGGTATGCTTGCTGCTGGTAAGCTTGTTGCTGGTAAGGTCCCTGCTGCTGCCGCGGGTCAGCCTCATTATTTTCATAGGGGTAATAGGGGCTTCCTCCGTACGGATAATTACCATAAGGATTATTTTGTGACATTGCATTCCCTCCTAATTCAAGGTTTATTTGTTTTTGTGGAATTTGGACAATCCGAGAGTGTGGACTGGGAGAAACAGTGCGATTTATAGCGACCGGTAGTATTGTATTTGTTTGTGAAGTTCTGACAATCCCCGGGTGGCTTAAAAACCCACAATGAATGTTAAATGATACGTAACGGTTGCCTTGCATGTTTTACGGGTAAGGTTATACCCTCTTGTCGGCTAAAAAGTAACGTTCCTTCACCTCGCTGGAGTTAGGCATTGCCTTGGTCATTTTTCTGGAAGTTGATTGGGACTGTGAAAAAATAAATTCATCACTATTGAAAATGTATGGGATATGGGGTGGATTTATTCCACAGCCGGGGAAAATAAAAAGGAGATGGAGCAAAAAAAGCTTCCGGAAACCGGAAGCTCACTCGTCTTATACGTATAGGAAAGAAGATACATTTTCTTCCGGCAGGATATTGCCTACAAAGAAAGAGCCGAACGCAGCGTAACGAGCACTTACTTCATCAAATCGCATTTCATAGATTAACTTTTTGAATTGAAGGACATCATCTGCAAATAGTGTAACGCCCCATTCATAATCATCAAAACCGACAGAACCGGAAATGATTTGTTTTACTTTACCTGCGTAACTGCGGCCAATCAAGCCGTGGGAGCGCATTAAGCCTTTGCGTTCTTCCATGGAAAGCATATACCAGTTATCATCACCATCACGGCGCTTGTCCATTGGATAGAAGCATATATGTTTGGACTTTGGAAGGATTGGATACAATCTAGAACGTACATGAGGGTTCTGGTAAGGGTCCTCACCATCTCCACTTGCTAAGTAATTGCTTAATTCCACAACGGAAACGTATGAATAAGCAGGAACTGTATATTCGGCAAGTTTCGTTTTGTTGAATTCGGTTTCAATTGCATTCAATTCCTCCATGGTCGGGCGGGCAAACATTAGCATGAAATCCGCTTTCTGACCAACGATGGAATATAGGGCGTGGCTTCCTTCATTGTCACTTTGTGTCATATTCCATTTATCCAGTAAACCTTGGAATTCTGAGATAGCTAATTGGCGTTCGTCACTTGATAACGTTTTCCAAGAAGCCCAATCGATCAGACGGAAATCATGTAAACAATACCAGCCGTCCAGTGTTTGTGCTGCTTCACTCATTACAATCACTCCTAAGTCTTATTATAACTTTAATATAACATAGTTTCAGTATAAGGAAATTTATATCAACCCGCAAACACCATCACTGTTTTTAGGTGTTCAAACAAATGTCAAAATTGCCGAATGTCAGGGTACCAAAGTGGCTGGAATTTACCTTGCTCCTAGAGTATTCTTAAAAGAAGACGACTTTGGAAAGATTACCAGATGGTTAAATATAGAAAAAATAGGGGAAACGTATCTAAAAAGGAGGAAGTGCCAGTGAGTGATTTATTTGAAATGCTGGAATCAAAAATTATGGGGCATAATTTAAAGATCGTTTTTCCGGAAGCATTGGATGAACGAATTTTGGGAGCGGCAGGAAGGCTTGCCAAGAGCAAACTAATGACACCAGTATTGATCGGAGATATTGGTTCGATTACTAAAAAGGCTAAGGATTTAAAAATCTCCCTTGATGCAATCGAAATATATGATCCGAAGAATTATATCATGATGGATGAAATGGTTGAAGCGTTTGTAAAGGTCCGTGAAGGTAAAGCGTCTGATGTACAAGCACGTGAAACCTTAATGGATGAGAACTATTTTGGAACCATGCTCGTCCATATGAAACTGGCACATGGAATGGTGAGCGGTGCAACGCATTCGACTGCAGATACGGTTCGTCCCGCCCTAAGGATCATCAAAACAAAGCCAGGAGTCCAAAAAACATCAGGTGTATTCATCATGGTCCGTGATGAAGAAAGGTATGTGTTCGCGGATTGTGCGATTAATATAAACCCTAATTCTCAGGATCTCGCGGAGATTGCCGTAGAAAGTGCAAAGACGGCACTCATGTTTGATATCGAACCGCGTGTGGCGATGCTGAGCTTTTCGACGAAGGGGTCGGCGATATCACCCGAGACCCAAAAGGTCATCGATGCTGTCGATTTAGCAAAAGAAATGGATCCGCAAATCATGCTGGATGGGGAGTTTCAGTTTGATGCGGCTTTCGTTCCTTCGGTAGCAAGAAAAAAAGCACCTGATTCTCTTATTCAGGGAGATGCGAATGTTTTTATTTTCCCAAGTCTTGAAGCGGGGAACATTAGCTATAAAATGGTACAGCGTTTGGCTGGCTTCGAAGCGGTCGGCCCGATCCTTCAAGGGCTGAACCGTCCTGTAAATGACCTTTCAAGGGGATGCAATGAAGAGGATGTATATAAACTGGCCGTCATTACAGCTGCACAAGGCTTTGTGGCTCAGTATAAATAGGCCATTTCAGGATTAAATGTAGAGGGAGTTTTCTATGAGTGAAACAGAATCATTATTAATGCAACAAGAGTGGCGGGTTATTGATCAATCTTCCGTAGGGCCTCAGTTTCCTGCTCTAGAGTCCTTTGCCATGGATGATACATTTTGCGCTTCTGTAGGGTCAGGAAAATCAGCGGCCGTAGCCAGAGCGTGGGTACACCATCGAACCATCGTCCTGGGTATACAGGATACGAAGTTGCCTTTTCTTAAAAAGGGTTTGGATCATTTAGAAGAACATGATTTCCAGGCTATCGTTCGGAATTCCGGAGGACTGGCTGTTGTGCTTGATGAGGGGGTCCTCAATTTCTCGCTCATTTTTCCGGAAAACGAGCAGAAAATTGAAATCAATCGAGGGTATGATGCGATGTGGGAGCTTATCCAATTGATGTTTTCCGATTTCCCAGTCAGGATTGAGGCAAGGGAAATCGTTGGTTCCTATTGTCCTGGAAGCTATGATTTAAGTATAAATGGGAAAAAGTTCGCCGGTATATCCCAACGCAGGATTCGTAATGGCGTAGCGGTGCAAATCTACTTATGCGTCAATGGGAGCGGGGCTGAGCGGGCAAGTCTCGTAAAGGGTTTTTATGATGCAGCTAAAGGAAATGCAGAAACAAAATTCCTCTATCCTGATATCGTACCTTCTGTTATGGCATCACTTTCAGAATTACTGGACGTACAATTGAGTGTTCAAGATGTGATGCTCAGGTTCCTACATATATTGAAGGAACACAGCGGAAGGATATTCTCTGACAACCTTTCTGTTGAGGAATGGCCGATGTATGAGGCGTACTTAACAAGAGTGGCAGAACGCAATGATAAAGTATTCGATGCATTAAAAGATTAAACATGTAAAAAGCCGTACCTATAAAAGGATCGGCTTTTTATATTTAATACGACCTTAGCATTCACTGAAACTGTAAAAGGGACTGCATGATTGGTAGCAGAGGTTATACTTGACTTTAAGCCATGAAAAAAGAGCCTTATTTAGACTCTCTTTTTCGAATGGAGATGAATGGGCCTTTATCATGTGGTTGATCTAAGTAACGGAACCCCACATTATTTCATTACTCGGCCATTTTCTCCAAATTGCCATTCCGATCCATCTTGAACTTTGTTGCCGGGCGTTCCTCTTCCTCTAACAATACCAGCTTTCTTGCTCGATTCATGATATTCATCAAAGTCTCATAATCTTCTTGCATCAAACCGCTATTTTGTTCTAGGTGGCTGATCTTATTCTCCAATTCTTCGTTTCGCTTTTTCAAACCCTTAATTTCAAGCTTCAATCTTTCATTTTCGGTTTTTAATACTTCGGCTTGAAGCATTCTGCCGTTCATGGATTCTAAATAGGCGATGACGGTATCAAGGTTCATGACCTTATCCATGATTACTGGAGTATTCTGTGGCTTAGGGGTTAAAGCTTCCGCCACTACAAATTCTTCTGCTGCTTCATAATTGGTAGTATCGACTTCGGATTCCAACTCTAGTTCCTCTTCTAGTACATGTGGAACCATTATGTCGGAAATCGTAGGGGACGGCGGTGTATAAAGAAGCCGTTTTTTCCCTCCTTGATCTTTTCCAAGAATCCTTTGTCGCTGCTTACGTTGTTTTTTAGCTAGGGATAGCGCTTTATCATAATTATGGCGGACAACTGCATTCCAACGGAATCCGCATGCGGCAGAGGTGCGATTCAGCTTATCCCCTACCTCTTCAAAAGCATTCAGCTGTGTGCTGCCTTCCCGCACATGGCGCAATACCGTTTCTGCCAAAAGCAAATCATCTTCTTCTGTCCAGGCGTCTTGACGAACCTTCATTTCTACATACTCCCTTTCTGGTAACTTTTAAAATAAATAACTATATAAAATATCCTGTGGCAATGATTTATGGTGTTCTACTAGCATTTTGGACAAAATTTGGTTTTTTTATACAAAAAGGTTAAAAGGATACTAGTTTTTTGATTAAATACACCCTTTGCATCTGGCTGCACTTTCCTTTTCACATCATCCTGCCCTCTTGATATTCATAGGTAGAAACGGTAAAATACCCTTTAGTTGTATCAATGGAATGAAAAATAGTTTGTCATGGAAAGGATGGTGACCGAAGGATGTCCAATGAATTCAGAGTGTGCGATGACTGCTTGGCGGTAAACATTAAAACGTTGATCCCCCGTCTTGAAAAGCTTGATCCCGACGCGAAAATTGAAGTGGGCTGTCAATCCTATTGCGGTCCAGGCAGAAAGAAATCATTTGCTTTTGTCAATAACCGTCCAGTTGCTGCACCGACAGAAGACGAGTTACTAGAAAAAATTGATAAAAAACTAAAGTAGGATCCATGATAGGTATTTTAAGTGGATTGAATGCTTTTGATAAATGGAACAAGCTATCCATCACCCAGATTCAACACACTGCGGTGATTTTTTATTTCCTTATTTTCGAGACAAAATCCGTCGTGAACTTCCGTTTTCTTACAAAAAGGTCCCTCATACTTGCAAGGGGGAAGTTAGGGTTTTCTGTCAAAACACGCTATAATGAATGCATCGAGATTATGAAAAAGAGGGTAGTTCATGGAATATTCCGGCGAAAAATTACAAGAAGAAAAAGTATTCAAGGACCCGGTGCACCGATATATACATGTTCGGGACCGGGTTATATGGGATTTAATAGGGACGAAGGAATTCCAGCGTCTTCGCAGGATTAAACAACTTGGAACGACTTATTTAACCTTTCATGGTGCGGAGCATAGTCGGCTTAGCCATTCGCTTGGAGTATATGAGATTGTCAGAAGAATCGTCGATGATGTTTTTGAGGGCAGACCGGAATGGAAGCCAGAGGAACGGTTACTGTCCCTGTGTGCAGCCCTGCTGCATGATTTAGGTCATGGCCCTTTCTCTCATTCTTTTGAAAAGGTGTTTGACCTGGATCATGAGCAATTCACGCAACAGATCATTCTCGGCGATACGGAAGTGAATAAGATCCTGCTTAGGGTAGGGCGTGATTTTCCTAAAAATGTGGCTGAAGTCATTGCGAAAACCTATAAAGGCAAATTAGTAGTCAGCCTGATTTCTAGTCAGATCGATGCTGATAGAATGGACTATTTACAGCGTGATGCTTACTTTACGGGCGTGAGTTATGGACATTTCGATATGGAAAGGCTTTTGCGGGTAATGAGGCCAAGGGAAGAGCATGCCGTCATAAAACAAAGCGGGATGCACGCGGTTGAAGATTATATCATGAGCCGCTACCAAATGTATTGGCAGGTTTATTTCCATCCCGTTACGAGAAGTGCGGAGGTTATACTTACCAAGATTTTACACAGAGCAAAATATTTATATGAATCCGGATATGAGTTTGCTCAAGAACCGCACCATTTTTATTCATTGTTCAAGGGAGAAGTGACCCTAGCGGACTATTTGAAAATGGATGAAGCCGTGATGCTCTATTATTTTGAAGAATGGGAAGAGGAAAGCGATGCGATTTTAAAGGATTTATGCATTCGCTTCGTCAACCGGAAACTATTTAAATATGTGGAATTCCATCCATCAAACAGTCAGATGAACAGATTGATGGAATTAAGGACGTTATTCAAGAAGGCAGGTATCGATCCGGATTATTATCTCGTCGTCGATTCTTCATCAGATCTGCCATACGATTTTTATCGTCCAGGTGAGGAAGAGGAGAGACTGCCGATTCACTTGCTGAAAAATAATGGCGAAATTCGTGAATTATCTCGTGAATCTGAAATTGTCGATGCAATTTCAGGGAAAAGAAGAACGGATCATAAGCTGTATTATCCAGCTGATATATTGCGTGATGAATCTACGAAGAAAAATATTAAAAAACAGATTCGTAAGCTTTTGGAGCTTTCGGATTAAAGCGGTACATTTTTGGTGAGGAGTGACGAGCCTTGTTTAAGGATCATGCAAACATTATCAATGCAATTTCTACTGCCGGTGAAATCTCGGGTCGGAAAAAATTACAAAAAATCGTATATATTGCAAAGAAGCTGTCCTTTCCATTTCATGAAAAGTTTCAATTTCACTTTTATGGACCATATTCGGAGGAGCTGACCTTACGGATTGAAGAGCTCTGTGAAATGGGTTACTTGAATGAAGTAAGGGAAAAAAAAGCGGGGTATTATCAATATTGTTATTCAATAACGGATGCCGGCCAGGATTTCCTATCCATTCAGGAAGTGGAGATGCCAGCTCTTGGGGCATGCTTACTGGATATGAACGAACAGAATGCCCGGTTTTTGGAGCTTGTTTCAACGGTGTTATACTTCGACACACTTGAAAAAGAGGAAGTCACCGAGAAAATTTTCACACTGAAAAGCAAACAAAAATATACGCTTGAAGAAATTGATGAGGCATATGAATATATTGAGCAGTTAAAAACAAAAGCTAAGCCGAATTGATGGCTTAGCTTTTCCCCATTATGTAAATCCTATTGGTCGCTTTTGCGGACACCGGCTACTGCTAAATGATTTTTTGACATTTCTTCAATGAAAATCGTCACGGCTTCAGCTGGTGCTCCGGTTGTTTCCGTAACGGCTGCAGTCACTTTTTCGACTAAAGCCTTTTTCTGTTCGTCTGTACGGCCTTCAAGCATTTTGACTGTTACATATGGCATCTCTTTTCCCCCCTTTCTCTCTTATCTTGTAGTGTTTCACAATGGAAAAAGAATTGCAAGAAACGGAAGTCAGAGTTTTTTCACTTCTTGATCTTTTGATGTATACTAACGGTAATATATATTGGGGGAGAAGCTATTGGAGCAAATAGAAAGGTTTTTGGCTTATAGGTTGGAAGAACTTCCATATGTCATTGTGTCACTGTTAATCGCATTTACGGTTCATGAATTTTCCCATGCTTATGTGGCTTATAAGTTCGGTGACCCGACTGCAAAGAATGAAGGAAGAGTCACATTGAACCCGATTTCGCATTTGGATCCGATTGGAACATTGTTAATATTAATAGCTGGATTTGGTTGGGCGAGACCTGTACCGGTCAATCGTTTTCATTTTAAGAATCCAAAATTGGCAGGAGTGCTCGTCTCTTTTGCCGGTCCGTTTAGCAATTTGATTGTTGCAATTTTGGGGTTTTTAATTTTTTACGGGTTGCTAGCGGCAGGAGTTGGACCTGATTTACCTTTTTTCGTCGAGCCCTTCTTAAATGTGCTCATAAATTTAAATGTCCTTTTATTTGTATTTAATCTGATACCGCTGCCGCCGCTCGATGGTTATAGGATCATTCAGGATCTTGTTTCAGCAGACTTGCGGGCAAAAATGACCCAGTATGAGCAATATGGCTCCCTGATTTTTTTGATTTTGATCATCACGCCGCTGAGTCAATATACAATTAGGCCAATTTTGGATACTGGTATTAAATTTGTAGGTGGCACCTTGAGTCAATTTTTTTCACTTTTGTTTTTTTAACCAATAAAGAATGACAAACCATAAAGGGGGATATAAACATGGAAGAACAACCAAAGAAAAAGGTAGGCTTCAATATTATAAAAAACGATCCTACAGAAGGTCATGGCGGATATGGGGCAGGGGTTTTGACGCTCGATAATATTTCTCCGGTCATCATTGATGTGGACGCAGGTGAAGCCGAAGTAGATATAGGAGCGATGCATGCGAGAAGTGTAGTGGAAAAAGGGATTAAATTTTTAAAGACCAAAGAAGAGGTCCCGAATGCCAAACCTTACTGGCTTGTTTGGGTGACTATTGAAGCCACTCAAAATGGTCCGCATTATGCAGGTGTGACAGCCTGTGAAATGATGGTCGACCGGTCAATCAGGCGTGGGTACAAATCCCTTCCGGAGCATGTTAACCGGATGGATAAATCGCTAAAACGCCAGATCATCGTCGACGACATGGACGATAAATCAAAACGTGTGCTCGCAGACTTCCTGAAAAACCATGATGCAGGCATGTGGGAACGCTCGTCCGCCCAAGTCAAGGAGTCATTGACGGTTTAAATGTGATTTATGGATGAAATGTGAAGTTTAGTGAAAAATGCACTTGTAGGAAACGAATAAAATCAGTAAACTTAAAGACAGCAGTTTAGACACTGTGGAACTAGGACAGAAAAATCCCGAAGCCGCTACCGGCTTCGGGATTTTTCGTTATCCCCATGGTTTTAGGACTTTTTTATACCACGGGGTCCGCTTTTGTTCTTCATCTTTTGGCACAGGTCCCGGATTCTCACCCTTAAAGTGCTCTGCACAGTATTCGACAGGTTCGGTGCCCTTAACATAATAAGTCAATCTCGAGACAGGGCAATCTTTTGTTGCCAACTTACCGCTTGCCGGATTCACGTTTACCCCGATTACATTTTCCGTTTCCTTAAATGACTTTGCTGGTTTCCCTTGTAGGCCCTTTTCCATATAGGATGCCCAGATTTTCTTTGCATAGCTTTTTTCTGCTGGAATCTCAATTTTTTTACCTTGATCATACCCAGTCCAGACTCCAGCTACAAGATCCGGCGTGTAACCAATCATCCAACTATCTGTCGGGGTCGAACCTGATTTACCGGCATATGGGCGGGTCAATTGGGAGCTAATTGTGCTGCCTGTCACTTTCGTATAGCCATTTAAGGTTTCATCGAAAACCCCGGTAAGCATCTGAGTCATGACAAATGCTTTATCCGCATCCAGAATCTGTTCAGGTTTCTTATTTTTATCAAAAATCACTTCACCTTTTTGGTTTTCAACCCTTTTGATGAACACGGGTTCAACCTTCTTGCCACCATTAGCAAGGATACTGTAAGCATTAACCATTTCAATCGCCCTCACACCTGATGTGCCGAGTGCCAGGGACGGAACGGCATCCATTTTCGCTGTGATGCCGAAACGATGCGCCGTATCAACCAAAGATTGTTCCCCAAGGAACAAGTGCGTTTTTACGGCGAAGATATTATCCGAAAGAGCAATGGCCTGAGCCATCGTGATTTCGCCATCCGCATATTGATGGTTGTAATTATGCGGTGTGTAAGTTGAGTGACCATCATCGAAAGAAAATGTGGTGGTCTCGCTTTTTAAAGTGGTGGAAGGTGTGAAACCATTCTCCAGGGCTGAATAGTATAGCAATGGTTTCATAGTGGAACCGGGCTGGCGAACGGCCTGTGTCGCTCGATTGAATGGCGACTCCGTGTAATCTTTGCCACCTACCAGTGCTCGGACTTCCCCGGTGTCCGGTTCCATTGCCACTATCGAAGCTTGAAGGCCAGAAGATTTGGGTATGGTAGTAGATAGAACCTCTTCAGCCGCATCCTGCTGGGTTTCATCCAGTGTGGTATACACCTTAAGCCCACCGAGCTCGATCGTCCGGTCATCTAAATGAAGCTGGGATTTTAATGCCTGTTTGACTGCATCCTGGAAATAGGGTGCGGTTTTATTGGTAACCGTTCCGTGCTTGCCTTTTAATGTAAGTGGTGTTTGAAAGGCTTCAGCGATATTTTTCCGCGAGATGTAGTTTTTGATTTCCATGGCTTGCAGGACAACTTTCTGCCTTGATTTCGCTTTTTCCAAGTTATCCAATGGAGAGTAGCTGGAAGGTCCTTTAGGTATTCCGGCCAGCATGCTCGCTTCAGGGAGAGTTAAATCCTTGGCATCCTTGCCAAAGTAATATTGACTGGCGGCCTGAGCTCCATAGGCGCCATGACCGTAGTAAATCGTATTTAAATAGCCTTCTAGAATTTCCTTTTTGGAATAGTTCATTTCCAGCCGTATCGTATAAAAGGCTTCATTAAACTTTCGCGTCCACGTTTTGTCATGGCCGAGAAATAGATTCCTGGCATATTGCTGGGTAATCGTGCTTGCACCCTGGACTTTGGACATTGCCCGAATATCAGCAAGAATGGCTCCGCCGATCCTTTTTATATCAAATCCATTATGAGTGTAAAATTGACGGTCCTCAACAGCGACAGTTGCTTTGATGAGCTGTGGGGAAATCGATTCCATTCCAGCCCAATAACGTTTCTGGCCATTATCAGTTTCACCAATAACATTTCCGCTGTCACTATAATAGAGAGTCGACTGAGGCACGACCAAAGGCGGCGGACCTAATATTTTTGCGTACACCAGCAAAGAGAGAAGCAATACAAAGAGTATTGTAAGCCCGATTGTGGCAAGAATAATGAAGGCACGCACATATTTAGTTGTCCTTTTAAATCGTTCGCTTGGAATTAACTCCAATTGCTTTCACCTCTCTTATTTTTTTAAAAAAAGAATCTATTACTATTATGGAAAAAAAAGAAATTTTTAAACATAAGAACTGCATTTATGAAATTTAACTTGCAATTCTGCTAGATTCGTCTATAATTTTTCTAGCTAATGACAATAACGAAAATGGGGAACCTATTAGGTGACTGACTATATGAATTGGAAAAGGAGCGTTAATAAATGAGCATTTGGTTTACTGAGAAACAAACAGAGAATTTTGGTATTACGATGAAAGTGAATCGTACTTTACATACGGAGCAAACTGAGTTTCAAAAGCTGGATATGATTGAAACAGAAGAGTGGGGCAATATGCTATTGCTGGATGACATGGTAATGACTTCACAACGCGATGAATTCGTTTACCATGAAATGGTAGCCCATGTTCCTTTATTTACTCATCCTAATCCAGAGAACGTTTTGGTTGTAGGCGGAGGAGACGGTGGAGTTATTCGTGAAATCCTAAAACATCCAAGCGTAAAAAAAGCTACATTGGTGGATATCGATGGGAAAGTTATCGAATACTCTAAGAAGTTCTTACCTGAAATTGCGGGTATGCTTGAAGATCCACGTGTAGATGTACAAGTAGGGGATGGCTTCATGCACATCGCCAAAAGTGAAAATGAATATGACGTGATCATGGTTGACTCAACTGAACCAGTTGGACCCGCTGTCAACTTATTCACTAAAGGTTTTTATGCTGGGATTTCCAAAGCATTGAAAGAAGATGGGATTTTTGTGGCACAATCCGATAATCCTTGGTTTAAAGCAGACTTAATTCGCGATGTACAACGTGATGTGAAAGAGATATTCCCAATCACTAGCCTTTATTTAGCGAATATCCCGACATATCCAAGCGGCCTTTGGGCGTTCACGATCGGATCAAAAAAATATAATCCACTAGAAGTGACAGAAGACCGTTTCCATGAAATCGAAACGAAATACTATACAAAAGAACTTCACAAAGCAGCATTCGTTCTGCCTAAATTCGTTCAAGATTTAGTGAAATAAGGGAGGCATTAACCATGAAATTCGATGAAGCCTATTCAGGCAATGTATTCATTAAAAGCCACCCTGTTTTTGAGGAATCAGAAGCAGTGCTATACGGTATGCCGATGGACTGGACGGTAAGTTTCCGTCCGGGTTCTCGCTTCGGCCCTACCCGAATTCGTGAAGTTTCAATTGGTTTGGAAGAGTACAGCCCGTATTTGGATCGTGAATTAGAGGAAGTTAAATTCTTTGATGCCGGGGATATTCCATTACCATTCGGCAATCCGCAGCGCAGCATCGATATGATTGAAGAATACGTCGACAGCTTGCTGGATGCAGGTAAGTTCCCAATGGGTATGGGAGGGGAACACCTTGTCACATGGCCTGTCATTAAAGCCATGTACAAAAAGTATCCTGACATGGCCATCATCCATATGGATGCCCACACAGATTTACGTGAGGACTATGAGGGTGAGCCGCTTTCACATGCGTCCATCATCCGCAAATCTGCGGAGCTTATCGGTCCAAAAAATGTTTACTCTTTTGGCATTCGTTCCGGATTAAAAGAGGAATTTCAATGGGCAAAAGAAAACGGCATGCACATTTCTAAATTTGAAGTTCTTGAACCTCTGAAAGAAGTATTGCCGCAGTTAGCGGGTCGTCCAGTATATGTGACGATCGACATCGATGTTCTTGACCCTGCGCATGCACCGGGAACAGGCACCGTTGATTGTGGAGGCATCACTTCAAAAGAGCTTTTAGCTTCGATTCATGAGATAGCAAGATCTGAAATTAATGTAGTGGGCTGCGATTTAGTTGAAGTGGCACCGATCTATGATCCATCCGAGCAAACAGCGAACACGGCAAGCAAGCTGATCCGCGAAATGATTTTAGGATGGGTCCAAAAAGGTTAATCGTTAATGGACGGAAGACTTGACTGTTCCTGTTTTTAAACGGGAATGGTCTTTTTTTATCCATACCGGGAATAATGGATTTTGCAACAAGATGGGCTCTTTTTTAGTAATTCCACCCCATTTGGTCATTATTGCGTTAAAATCAAATGACGGCACCACAATGATTTCGCCAGTTTATCCTCGCCTTATGGATTTACAGTTTATTTTCCGCTCCAAGTTGAAACTTCCTTGAAGAATATTTATACTTATAAAGTTAAGAACGAGATGATGAAGGAAGTGTAGCTTTGACTCTTCATGATATAGATAAGCATACAATTAAAGTGACCTTACAGACAAAAATTAAGCATGGCTCAGAAATGGAAACGTATGAGCTGGTCACATTTGGTACAAAAATGTATAAAGGCTCCGATTTGTATCTGCAATATAAAGAGGAAAATGAAGCCGGTCAAACACAAACGACCATCAAGCACAAAACGGATGAAACGATCCTTCTTAGAAATGGTGCCATAAAAATGAGGCAGCTTTTTCGCTTGCAGGAAGCGACAAATGGACATTATGAAAGTATATATGGCAGGTTAGGGTTACGGACGACCACGAAGAAAATTCATCACCAATGGGATGAGCAGGCAAAACAAGGGAAACTTGTCCTTAAATATACGTTACATATGCAGGGAAGCGAACCTGGTCAATATGAGATGACGATTTCCTACAAGGAGGAAGCATAACACATGAATATAGTTAAAGAGGTACAGGAAAAACTGAAAGAAGAAATTAAAGCGGCAGTCATAAAAGCTGGTTTGGCATCGGAAGAGCAGATTCCAAATGTTGTATTGGAACTTCCAAGAGATAAAACACACGGAGATTACTCCACGAATATGGCGATGCAATTAACGAAGATTGCAAAGAAAGCACCAAAAATGATTGCTGAAGCGATCATTGAAAACTTTGACAACTCAAAAGCATCCATCGAAAAAATCGAAATTGCAGGACCTGGTTTCATAAACTTCCACATGAATAATTCTTATTTGACGGAATTGATTCCTGTCATTTTGAAAGTGGATGAAGCATATGGGGAAAGTGACTTTGGAAAAGGGGAAAAAATCCAGGTGGAATTCGTTTCCGCTAACCCAACCGGAGACCTCCATCTTGGTCATGCCCGTGGAGCAGCAGTCGGTGATACACTATGTAATGTTTTGTCTAAAGCAGGTTATGATGTTTCACGTGAATACTACATCAATGATGCGGGAAACCAAATTAATAATCTGGCCATTTCCATAGAAGCACGCTATTTCCAAGCTCTTGGCCTTGAAAAGGATATGCCAGAGGGTGGTTATCATGGCGAAGATATCATTGGAATCGGTAAAACGCTTGCAAGTGAATATGGTAATAAATATGTAAATGCCGACGAAAAAGAACGTTTTGAATTTTTCCGTGAGTATGGCTTGAAATATGAATTGGAAAAACTGAAGACAGATCTGGGCAATTTCCGTGTGGGATTTGATGTATGGTACTCTGAAACATCCCTTTATCAAGATGGTAAAATCGATGAGGCACTAAAAGTGTTAAGGGAAAGGGGCCATATCTATGAGGAAGATGGGGCAACATGGTTCCGCTCAACGGAATTGGGCGATGATAAAGACCGCGTGCTAATCAAACAGGATGGTTCTTACACATATCTGACACCGGATATTGCATACCACCGAAATAAGTTGGAGCGCGGCTTTGAAACGTTGATCAATATCTGGGGTGCGGACCATCATGGCTATATCCCGCGTATGAAAGCGGCAATCGAAGCATTGGGTTACAACCGCGAGCAGCTTGAAGTAGAAGTCATTCAGCTTGTTCATCTGTATAAAGATGGCGAGAAAATGAAGATGAGTAAACGTACTGGTAAAGCAGTTACGATGCGTGACCTTATTGATGAAGTAGGTCTGGATGCGACCCGTTATTTCTTTGCGATGAGAAGTGCGGATACACATATGGACTTCGATTTGGATCTTGCGGTATCTCAATCCAATGATAACCCGGTTTATTATGCACAGTATGCTCACGCACGTATTTCAAGTATTTTACGCCAAGGTGAGGAACAGGGATTCAGCTATGAAGGAATCACTAATTTCTCTGCACTTTCTACTGAAAAAGAAGTGGAGCTTTTGAAGAAATTAGGAGAGTTTCCGCAGGCAATAGCCGAAGCTGCCGAAAAACGGATGCCTCACCGCATGACGAATTATATATTCGACCTAGCTTCTACATTCCACAGTTTCTACAATGCAGATAAGGTTTTGGATGTTGAAAAGATGGAAAGAAGTAAAGCACGTCTAGGACTGGTCAAATCCGTCCAAATTACTTTAAGAAATGCATTAGCTATAATCGGTGTTTCAGCACCGGAAAAAATGTAATCGAAAAAGCGACTTGATTTACCATCCTGGCTCTCGCTTTTTAGCGGGCGTCCGGGAGCTTCCGTTCCAATCAATTTTGTTTTGAAATTAGACAAATTGAAGCGACTGTTTCTAGCGAAACAGTCGCTTTTTTTAGGTTGGCTAGCATTCGACGGCACCACCGCTTACCCTTTTTACACCACGAACCTTAGATATATCTTCAACCAGCTGCAACATCGCCCGATCCTTCATCTTAGCTTCGATCATGAAATCCACATCTTGTCCAAGTTCCCTAAGTACTTTAAAAAGGGGCATGATGAATTCCAAATCGATATAATCAGCATGTGAGCGAAATTCCCCAGCGGATTTTGGGGAAGAAATATGAATCTTTGGTACAACACCTGCCTGACTCCAAGTGGAGATCACCTCGGTGAGCAGCTCGTTAAGCGGCTCATTTGAAAGATTTGCGAGATGGTGGTGGTAATCAAAGACAAGTGGAATCCCTTCCTTCTTACACACACTCAGGGTTTCTGACGCCGTATAGGTTTTATCATCATTCTCAAAGGTCATCCTTGCTTTCACGTGCCCAGGGAGCAGCTTAAGATTGTCATGAACCCTCACGATGGCGGATTCTTTATCTCCATAGGCTCCGCCGACATGGATATTGATGAAAGAGGAGTCCGCAATCCCCATAGCATCAAGCATTTTATAGTGGAACTCCATATCTGTTACGGCATTTTGAGTAATCCCGGGTTTGGGGCTTGTGAACAACGTAAACTGATTAGGGTGAAAACTAACCCTCATTTTGTGTGCAGAAACCCAATCGCCAAGCTGTTTCCACTCTTTTTTAAAGGGATCGACGAAATCCCATTCAATTTCGGGATGTGTGGCTAAAGGAACGATTGAACTCGACATCCGGTAGATTTCTATTTGATGGGCCGTATTATATTGAAGGACCCTTAAGGTATTTTCAATGTTCTGCCTTGTCACACTCAGAAGCTTTTCCATCCCCTCGTCTGGGCCAAGCATGTTGTATCGCTTGAAAGTAACAGTCTTAGCTGGAGAGGCTTCCCATAAACAGGTGGCGTTTGATACAAATCCAAATCTTATTTTCATTATATATTCTCCTTAAACATTCGGGGTGTTAAAGAAAAGGAGAAAGGAGGGAAGCCAGTGATTCTTTTGCTGTACGGACTACATTCATCGAGGAAAGCGAGTCCCCGCACAATGGCTTGGATTCAGCAAGGTCAACTGCCAATTCCTTTTCTGCATCTTCTATAAATGTCCGGTCAAATATCAAACAATTGATTTCACTATTTAAAAAACAACTGCGTTTATCAAAGTTAGCCGTACCGATATCACAGATTATATCATCGATCAGTATCACTTTAGAATGGTAGAACCCTCTCTGGAATTGCATGATGGATGCCCCTTCTTTTATTAGTACCCGAAAATAGGGAAAGGAAGCCTCTTTGACAAGGGTGTGATCTGAATTTTCGGGAACGATGACCGTCACGGAAACATTGCGTGCAAGGGCTTCCCTTAATTCGTGAAACAGAGTACTGCTTGGAATGAAGTACGGCGTACCGATAATGATTTTTTCATTAGCTTGCTGAATCAAACGTGTCAAGGTCGGTTCAAGCTCATTTCCATTCGAGACAACAACCTGATGCGCCTGCGACCCGGGAGTCAAAGTTGGAAAATAAGCAGGCCTACCCCGATAGTCCTCGTTTGTATCGTAGAACCAATCCGTGAGGAAGACATCCTGTAGGTCCTTTACCCCCTCACCGGTCATTTTCAAATGGTAATCTCTCCAAGGATTTAGCTTTTCCCCTTGGTTTATATACTCCTTACCGATATTAAATCCGCCTAAATAGCCAATCTTACCGTCAATCACCGTTATTTTACGATGATTCCTTTTTTGTATTGTATAGAAAAGGAAGGGGAGTTTCGGTTTATAGCTGAAAGAAAAATGAACGCCGCTTTCTTTTAGCTCGTGAATGCTTTTGCGGGAAATCTTCTTACTTCCAACCCAATCGACTAAAAGTCTCACTTCGACGCCCGCTTCCGCTTTAGTTTGCAGTAACTTCAAAAAGTCCTTGCTGAATTTATCGTTATTTACAATATAAAAAAGGATATGGATGGAATCCTGAGCTCGTTTGATTTCTTTCATAAAATCATCAAACAGGATTTTTCCTGATGTGTATACGGTCATGTCGCTGTTCCGAGGCGGATATTTAATGTTCGTTGCCTGCTTCATAAAGCGCTTATGCCCTAATTTAAGGTCAATCCAGCACCAAGTGAAGATCAATAAAAAAATAGAAGCAAGCATAGTGATTATTTTCAAAAAAATCCCCCCTAAATGATTTCATTTAGTTTGGCTCAAATTCCCTGTATGTAACCATCAAAAAGGGATGAAAGGAAACGCATTTTTTTTTCGAAATATAAAAGGGTAATTTACAGAATTGTCGAACTATACAATAAGGTGTAGAAAATCACATATTTTTTAGAAAGAAAAAAGTTGACTGAATGCTCATTCATTATATAATGGAATTAATCAAATTTCAGAAAAATGCCAAATTTCCTAAAATGGTTACCTGGCATTTTACAATTTACTTAGAGGGGGAAAGACTGCATGGAAATGAATGGCTTACTGTGGATCAACTTAACTGCGTTCCTACTTGTAACCGCTTACGCCGCCGGTTTATTTATCTATTTGATAAAGACTCGTATAGCTTATATAAAACTCGGCAAAAAAGTGGAATTCGATAACCGTGTGAAAGATCGTCTTGTGAAAATAGGGGTTTATGTATTTGGTCAGAAGAAGCTCTTTAAAGATAAGAAGAGTGGAATCATTCATGCCATGCTTTTTTATGGATTCATCTTAGTGCAATTCGGGGCACTAGACTTTTTCGTTAAAGGCTTAAGACCAGGATGGCATTTACCGTTTGGTCCTCTATATCCAGCCTTTACCTTCTTCCAGGAGATCGTGACGCTTACGGTTCTAGTCGCAATCCTTTGGGCAGCTTACCGTCGTTATGTGGAGAAGCTCGTTCGTTTGAAAAGGGATTTCAAAGCAGGATTGGTTGTTATTTTCATTACAGGAATCATGATTACCGTGTTGTTGGGGAATGGAATGGGAATGATTTGGCATGAACATGACGCAACTTGGTCAGAGCCAGTTGCATCAGGCATAGCCTTCCTATTCGGCTGGATGGGAACAACAGCAGCGACCGCTGTTTTTTATGTAGCTTGGTGGTTGCATTTACTGATCATCTTATCGTTCCTTGTTTATATCCCACAATCTAAACACGCTCACTTGATTGCCGGTCCAATAAATGTATTCCTCAATCGTATGGACAATCCAGGTAAATTGAAACCAGTTGATTTGGAAGAAGAGGTTCTGGACAAAGAAGGTAATCAATATTACGGTGCCAAATATATCGAAGACTTGACTCAGTATCAAATGGTGGACCTATATGCCTGCGTGGAGTGTGGACGTTGTACGAATATGTGTCCGGCAACTGGCACCGGTAAAATGCTGTCACCGATGGATATCATCATCAAAATGCGAGACCATTTAACAAATACAGGTGCCGCTGTTACGACAAAGCAGCCATGGGTACCATCTTTCGTTTTTGGAAATACGAAAGGAAATAAGATAGCGCTGGCAAGTAGTGGGCAGGGAGCGCAGGAATCAGCAGCTGCATCTGAAGCTTATAGCCCAAGCCTGATTGGCGAAGTCATTACGGAAGAAGAACTTTGGGCATGTACCACTTGCCGGAACTGTGAAGATCAATGCCCTGTAATGAATGAACATGTGGACAAAATCATCGATATGCGCCGTTATTTAGTGTTGACTGAGGGCAGGCTTGATCCGGATGCCCAACGAGCAATGACGAATATTGAACGTCAAGGAAACCCATGGGGCCTTAATCGTAAAGAGAGAGAAGATTGGAGAAGCCTCCGGGAAGATGTTAACGTTCCTACAGTGAAGGAATTACAAAAGGCAGACGAAGATTTCGAATATTTATTCTGGGTGGGCTCCATGGGATCGTACGATAACCGAAGCCAGAAGATTGCCCTTTCTTTTGCTAAGTTAATGAATCAAGCGGGCGTCAAATTTGCCATTCTGGGCAATAAGGAGAAAAACTCAGGGGACACTCCTCGCCGATTGGGTAATGAGTTTGTTTTCCAGGAGCTTGCCATGAAAAATATCGAAGAATTCCAGAAGAATGAGATCAAGAATATCGTAACGATTGATCCACATGCATACAATATCTTTAAGAATGAGTATCCGGATTTTGGTTTGGAAGCGGAAGTGTATCACCATACTGAATTGTTAGCCAAACTAGTAAGCGAGGGCAGATTGGTGCCGCAGTATCCGGTGAATGAAACGATTACATTCCACGATTCCTGTTACTTGGGAAGGTACAATGAGGTGTATAGCCCACCGCGTGAAATCTTACAATCCATTGATGGTGTAAAACTTATTGAGATGGAGCGTAACCGCGAAAAAGGCATGTGCTGTGGAGCTGGAGGCGGTTTGATGTGGATGGAAGAGGAAACCGGAAACCGCATTAATGTTGCACGTACAGAACAAGCACTGGCCGTCAGCCCAACAGTTATCAGTTCCGGATGTCCTTATTGCCTGACCATGCTATCTGATGGAACGAAAGCAAAAGAAGTTGAAGAAAACGTTAAAACATATGATGTAGCTGAATTACTCGAAAAAGCGGTCATTGGTGAAAATAAAACGATGGCATCTTAATTTATAAGACAATTGCCTGCTTCTTCTATAATGATATGGATGTAATGGAAGCAGGCAATTTTTTATTATTTACAAACAAAATATTTTCATTTATGTAAAAAATATGTAAGATGATATTAAGCGCTTACAAAACTATTTTTTTTAACTCTATATTGAGCGAGCGTTCAATCAATGTTACTTAAAGGAGGAAATAATGATGTCAAAAACAGTGATTATTAGTGGCGTGAGAACACCTTTTGGTAAATTTGGCGGAGGTCTTAGCAGTTTGACAGCATCACAGCTTGGTGGAATAGCAATCAAAGAGGCACTTGAGCGGGCAGGGATTGAAGGCAGCCAGGTAGACGAGGTCATCATGGGGAATGTGCTTCAAGCGGGCCAGGGACAAATACCGTCACGGCAGGCGGCTCGTCATGCCGGCATGCCTTGGGAAGTGAAAACGGAAACGATCAATAAAGTGTGTGCATCAGGACTTCGCAGTGTCACATTGGCTGATCAGATCATTCGCTTAGGTGAAGAAGAAATCATTGTTGCAGGCGGGATGGAATCGATGAGCAATGCACCATATATTCTTCCAAAAGCGAGATGGGGCTTAAAGATGGGGGATGCACAGCTGAAGGATACAATGATTTCGGACGGACTTAGCTGCAGCTTTACAGGCGTTCATATGGGCACTTACGGAAACAGCACGGCTGAGGATCTTGAAATCTCCCGTGAGGAACAGGATAGCTGGGCTTATGAAAGTCATCAAAAAGCGATAAAGGCCATCGATGGCGGCATTCTTGCGGAAGAAATCGTTGCAGTACACGTCCCGGTTAGAAAGGGCGAACCAATTACCATTGAACATGATGAAGCCCCAAGAAAAGATACATCTGCTGGAAAGTTAGCTAAATTAGGCCCAGCTTTTAATAACGAGGGTACCATTACGGCAGGTAATGCACCAGGCGTCAATGATGGTGCAGGAGCACTCGTATTGATGAGTGAGGAACGTGCGGAAAAAGAAGGGAAAACGCCTTTTGCTTATATATTAGCTCATGCTGAAGTGGCTGTAGAGGCGAAGGACTTTCCTAAGACTCCAGGTTTGGTTATAAATGAACTTCTGAAGAAGACAGGTAAATCGATAGAGGACATTGATCTATTTGAGGTGAACGAAGCATTTGCAGCGGTGGCACTAGCCAGTGGGAAAATTGCCAACATTGAGCCGGGAAAAGTGAATGTTAACGGAGGGGCTGTAGCACTAGGTCATCCAATCGGGGCTAGCGGGGCACGCATCATCATCACGCTGATGCATGAACTGAAACGCCGTGGAGGAGGATTAGGCATTGCAGCAATCTGTAGTGGCGGCGGACAGGGAGATGCCATTCTAATCGAAGTGCCAAAGCAAGGATGATAGTTTCATAGATAATGAGGAGGGATTTTCATGAGCATTCAAAAAGTGATGGTCATTGGCGCGGGACAGATGGGTTCTGGCATTGCCCAGGTTTGCGCAATGAGCGGTTATGAGGTTCTTTTACATGATTTAAAAGATGAATACGTAGAAAAAGGCTTAGGGACAATTTCCAAGAACCTTTCCCGGCAAGTTGAAAAAGGAAAAATGGAAGCAAAGGATAAAGATGCAACACTTTCCCGGCTGACTTCGTCGACGGATTTAAAAAATGCAGCTGAGGTTGATTTAGTGATTGAAGCGGCAGTGGAAAATATGGAGATAAAAACAAAAATATTCGCAGAGTTGGATGAAATCACGCCACAACATGTAATTCTTGCATCCAATACTTCTTCACTTCCGATAACAGAGATAGCAGCTGCTACGAAAAGACCGGATAAGGTAATTGGCATGCATTTTATGAACCCAGTGCCAGTCATGAAGCTCGTTGAGATCATCCGCGGCCTTGCTACAGCGGATGAAGTGTATAAAAAGGTTGAAAATATGGCCGAAACCTTGAACAAGGTACCGGTGGAAGTCAATGATTTCCCAGGTTTTGTAGCGAATCGGATTTTGATGCCAATGATAAACGAGGCCATTTATACCCTTTATGAGGGCGTTGCCACTAAAGAGGCGATTGATGATGTGATGAAGCTAGGAATGAACCATCCGATGGGCCCGCTAACGCTAGCTGACTTCATTGGGCTCGACACATGCTTATACATAATGGAAACCCTTCACCAAGGGTTGGGAGACGATAAATACAGACCGTGTCCCCTGTTAAGGAAGTATGTAAAAGCAGGATGGCTAGGCAAGAAGTCAGGACGGGGCTTTTACGAATATAACTAATCATAGAAAGATTTGCAGCTAGGGAGGGATGAAGGATGGATTTAAAGTTTACAGAAGAACAGGAAATGATGCGGAAAATGGTAAGCGCTTTTGCGGAGAATGAGATTACCCCTCATATCGAGGCAATGGAAACAGGCGTGTTTCCAAAAACAATTCTGCAAAAAATGGGTGAGCTTGGTATGATGGGAATCCCGATTTCAGAAGAATACGGTGGCGCGGGTATGGACTTCATGTCTTATATCATCGCCATTAACGAGATTTCCAAAGTAAGTCCAACTCTCGGTGTCATACTGTCCGTTCATACTTCTGTTGGAACAAATCCAATCGTTTATTTTGGAACGGAAGAGCAGAAGCGAAAGTATGTGCCTAAGTTAGCCGCTGGTAAATATTTAGGCGCCTTTTGCTTGACTGAGCAAAGCTCAGGTTCCGATGCTGCGAGTTTGAAATCGAAGGCAGTGGCAGTAAAGGAAGGCGGAGAATATCGAATAAATGGGTCCAAGGTTTTTATCACCAATGGTGGGGAAGCGGATGTGTTTATTGTTTTTGCTTCAACCGACCCTCAGAAGGGAAGCAAGGGAATTTCTGCTTTTATCGTAGAAAAAGGGACTCCAGGCTTAATCATCGGTAAAGATGAACGTAAAATGGGCCTTCATGGATCGAGCACTGTACAGGTGACGTTCGAGGATATGAAAGTGCCTGATGCCAATCTCTTAGGCAAAGAAGGTGAAGGCTTTAAGATCGCAATGGCCAACTTGGATGCTGGAAGGATAGGCATTGCTTCTCAAGCTCTGGGAATTGCGGAAGGCGCCATGGAACATGCTGTCCAATATGCAAAAGACAGAGTTCAATTTGGCAAACCTATTGCAGCACAACAGGGGATTGGTTTCAAGCTTGCTGAAATGGCAACGAGTATAGAAGCTTCAAGGTTACTAGTCTATCGCGCGGCTTTTTTACGCTCACAGGGATTGAAGTGCGGTAAAGAGGCGGCCATGGCTAAGCTATTCGCTTCGAGGACGGCTGTTGATGTGACGATAGAAGCAGTCCAGGTATTCGGAGGGTATGGATATACAACGGAGTATCCGGTCGAACGCTATTTCAGGGATGCAAAGATAACCGAAATTTATGAAGGAACCAGTGAAATACAGAGAATGGTCATAAGTAAGAATCTATAATACAACGAAAAAGACGGGGGAAGATAGCCATGCAATTTAAACTAACGGAAGAACATGAAATGATCAGAAAAATGGTTCGTGACTTTGCCCAGAATGAAGTGGCTCCGACAGCTGCTGAGAGGGATGAAGAAGAACGATTTGACCGTGAAATCTTTGACAAAATGGCTGAACTTGGATTGACAGGGATTCCTTGGCCGGAGGAATACGGCGGAATTGGAAGCGATTACTTGGCGTATTGTATTGCGATTGAAGAACTTTCCCGCGTATGCGCTTCCACTGGAGTGACTTTATCAGCCCATACTTCCCTTGCAGGATGGCCGATATATAAATTTGGTTCTGAAGAGCAGAAACAAAAATACCTTCGTCCAATGGCACAGGGCGAAAAAATCGGTGCATATGGGCTGACTGAACCTAGCTCAGGCTCTGACGCAGGGGGTATGAGAACGACTGCAAAGCTTGTAGGTGATGAATATATCATCAGCGGTTCAAAAATTTTCATTACGAACGGCGGGATTGCTGATACCTATGTTGTCTTTGCTTTGACTGACCCTGAATCAAAACAAAAAGGAACGAGTGCCTTTATCATTGAAAAGGATTTTCCGGGTTTTAGTGTTGGCAAAAAAGAGAAGAAGCTGGGGATCCGTTCATCACCGACCACGGAAATCATCTTTGATGAATGCCGAGTGCCTAAAGAAAATCTCCTTGGTAAAGAAGGAGAGGGCTTTAAAATAGCGATGATGACGCTTGATGGCGGACGTAACGGAATTGCCGCCCAGGCCGTGGGGATCGCCCAGGGTGCATTGGATGCCGCGGTGGGTTATGCAAAAGAGCGCGTCCAATTTGGCAAGCCAATTTCTGCACAGCAAGGTATCGGTTTTAAATTGGCGGATATGGCAACCGGTGTCGAAGCATCTAGACTATTAACCTATCAGGCTGCATGGTTGGAATCTGTAGGCCTTCCATATGGAAAAGAGTCGGCCATGTCCAAACTTTTTGCTGGAGATACAGCCATGAAAGTGACGACAGAAGCCGTGCAGGTTTTTGGAGGTTATGGATATACAAAGGATTATCCTGTAGAACGGTATATGCGTGATGCGAAAATCACCCAAATCTACGAAGGTACACAGGAAATTCAAAAGCTGGTCATCTCACGGATGATTACTAAATAGGATTGAAAATGAGGTTTTCCGATGAGGCACTGCCCTTGCCGGAATACCCTTTTCAATTTCTTTGGAAATAAAATGATGGGTTTCAAAAAGGAGTTTGAAAATGGAGAAAAGAGAAGTTCTTGCGTCGGTGAAGGATGAGCGGCTGGTAGAAAAAAGGCGTACACAAATGATTAAAGGGGCGGTGACCCTTTTTAAGGAAAAGGGATTTCACCGTACGACAACCCGGGAAATAGCCAAAGCGGCCGGCTTTAGTATTGGCACGCTATACGAGTATATCCGAACCAAGGAAGATATATTGTATCTCGTCTGTGACTTTATCTACGATGAAGTCCAGGAAAAGCTTCAGAAAGAAATAGATCAGAGCGATGGGACACTGGAAAGCTTGAAGCTTACGATCGCCTATTTTTATAAAGTGATGGATGATATGCAAGACGAAGTGCTGGTCATGTATCAAGAGGTGAAAGCACTGACGAAAGATGCTTTACCTTATGTATTGAATAAAGAACTTCGGATGGTAGGCATGTTTGAAAAGGTCATAACAAAATGTGTTGAGAATGGGGAGCTATTGTTGACGGCAAAACAAATAAGCCTTGTTTCTCATAACATTTTCGTCCAGGGACAGATGTGGAGTTTTAGAAGATGGGCATTGCATAAAGAGTATACGCTTCAAGAGTATGTTGAACTACAGACGCAATTATTGATTCAAAATATATCGCTTCAGATAAATACTGAAATAAATTCGTTTCAATAAGGAGGAGCTCAATGGGTACAGTTGAGGTGTATAAACCGAAAAACCATATCAGATTCGTGACAGCTTCGAGTTTATTTGATGGACATGATGCATCTATCAACATCATGAGGAGGATCCTTCAGTCCAGCGGCGCGGAAGTTATTCACCTGGGACATAATCGCTCGGTGGAAGAAATCGTGAATGCGGCTATCCAGGAAGATGTCCAAGGCATAGCGATGTCATCCTACCAAGGCGGACATGTTGAATATTTCAAATATATGTATGACCTGTTGAAGGAAAAGGGAGCCCAGCACATTCGGATTTTTGCCGGCGGTGGCGGGGTCATCATTCCGAGGGAAATCAAGGAACTCCATGATTATGGGATTGCCCGTATTTTCTCCCCTGATGAAGGGCGGGAGTATGGGCTTCAGGGCATGATAAATGTATTGATGCAGGAGTGTGATTTCTCGACAGTCAAACCATCTTTACAGGAGCACTTTGATGAACTGATTGCAGGGGGAATAAATGCGATTGCGCAATATATTACCTTTGCCGAAAATAGACTCGATGTTTCACATGAATCAGCGGCAGCGGTGGAGAGCCTCTTTGAGCAGATCAAGACATCCGAAAAGAAGGTTCCTGTCCTGGGGATTACAGGGACGGGCGGAGCGGGGAAGAGTTCTTTGACTGATGAATTGATACGCCGATTCATTAACGAAATTCCAGATGAAAAAGTGGCCATTCTATCTGTCGATCCGACCAAACAAAAAACAGGCGGTGCCTTGCTGGGTGACAGGATAAGAATGAATGCGATCTTTTCAGAGCGTGTTTATATGCGGAGCTTGGCCACGCGTCATTCAAAAAGTGAGTTGTCTTTGGCGATAAAAGATGCCATTTCGGTCGTTAAGGCAGCGGGCTTTGATTTAATCATCGTTGAAACGAGCGGAATTGGTCAGGGAGATGCAGAAATTGCCGAGATATGCGATGTATCCATGTATGTAATGACAAGTGAATTCGGTGCACCTTCCCAACTTGAAAAAATTGATATGATTGATTATGCAGACTTGATAGTCATTAACAAATATGAGCGCAAAGGATCTGAGGATGCAAAGAACCAAGTTCAAAAACAATATCAACGAAGTCGTACGCTTTTTGATCAAGATCCATCTGAGATGCCAGTATACGGCACAATAGCTTCCCAATTCAATGACCCAGGTACCAACGCTTTGTTCGCTGCATTGATTGAAAAGCTTAATGAAAAATCCGGAACGGGCTGGCGTACTGCCTTTTCGAAAGAAGCGGATGTTTACAAGCAAAATGTCATCATTCCAACCGATCGGCGTTATTACTTACGTGAAATCAGTGAAACGGTCCGAACATATCATAAGCGCGCGGCTGAACAAGTACGTATTGCCCGCAGGCTTTTCCAACTTGAAGGAGCCATTGAAGCAGTTAAGGAAAATGAAAACAATGAAGACATGGTAGCTTCTTTGGAAAATTTGAAAAAGGAAACCGCTTCCGAGTTATCTTCAGAATCAAAAAAAATCCTTTCAGGTTGGATGGATTTGAAAGAAAAATATTCAGGGGAGCAGTTTGTAACAAAAATCAGGGATAAAGAAATCGTCACAAAGCTGAAAACTAAAAGTTTATCAGGCTTAATGATTCCGAGAGTGTCACTGCCTAAATATGTGGATTATGGAGAGATTTTAGGATGGGTATTCCGTGAAAACGTTCCGGGCTTTTTTCCGTATACAGCCGGAGTCTTTCCATTCAAGCGTGAAGGGGAAGACCCAAAGCGGCAATTTGCCGGTGAAGGATCACCCGACCGAACCAACAGACGTTTCCATTATTTATCAAAGGATGATAATGCTAAGCGGCTAAGTACGGCTTTCGATTCCGTAACGTTATATGGGGAAGACCCTGATCATCGGCCTGATATCTATGGAAAGGTAGGGGAAAGCGGAGTCAGTATCTGTACGTTGGATGACATGAAAAAACTGTATGCAGGCTTTGACCTATGCCACCCCTCAACCTCTGTATCCATGACCATCAATGGACCGGCACCCATCATTTTGGCGATGTATATGAATACTGCAATCGATCAGCAGATTGAACGAAAAGAAGAAGAGTTAGGCCGCCCCCTTACGGATGCAGAAGTGGAAGAAGTCCAGGCATATACTCTTCAAACTGTACGCGGAACTGTTCAAGCGGATATTCTGAAAGAGGACCAAGGACAGAATACATGCATCTTCTCTACGGAGTTTGCCTTAAGGTTAATGGGGGATATCCAAGCATATTTCATTGATCATAAAGTAAGGAATTACTACTCCGTATCCATTTCTGGTTATCACATTGCCGAAGCGGGCGCCAATCCCATTTCACAACTGGCTTTTACACTGGCGAATGGCTTTACTTATATCGAATATTACTTAAGTCGCGGAATGAATATTGATGATTTTGCCCCGAATCTATCTTTCTTCTTCTCTAATGGGCTCGACCCGGAATATACGGTTATCGGGAGGGTGGCAAGAAGGATTTGGGCGACCGTCATGCGGGATAAATATGGTGCGAATGACCGTAGCCAGAAGCTGAAATATCATATACAGACTTCAGGACGCTCGCTTCATGCTCAAGAAATTGATTTTAATGATATCAGAACGACACTTCAGGCGTTAATGGCACTGCAGGACAACTGTAACTCCCTGCATACCAATGCGTACGATGAAGCCATCACGACGCCTACCGAAGAATCCGTACGCCGTGCGATGGCCATCCAAATGATCATTACAAAAGAGCATGGGCTCTCAAAAAATGAAAACCCGATGCAAGGTGCCTTCATCATCGAGGAAATGACGGATCTGGTTGAAGAGGCTGTATTGCAAGAGTTCGATCGCATCAATGATCGAGGCGGTGTATTGGGTGCAATGGAGACGCAATATCAGCGCGGAAAAATCCAGGATGAATCCATGCATTATGAAATGAAAAAGCATACGGGGGAATTGCCGATCATTGGGGTCAATACGTATTTGAATCCTAATCCTCCTTCCGAAGAGGCTGTGAATAATATGGAAATCGCCCGTGCAACAAAAGAAGAAAAGGAAGGGCAAATCATAAACTTACAAGCATTTCAGGAAAGGAATAAGGAGATTACTGATGAAGCCCTGACAAAATTAAAATTGGCAGCCATGGATGGGAACAATATCTTTGCTGAACTCATGAATTGTGTGAAAGTGGCCAGCCTGGGCCAGATAACCCGTGCGCTGTATGATGTTGGCGGACAATATCGAAGAAATATGTAGAGGTAAGAAGGGGGATCCAGGTAGGGTCCCCTTTTTTGATAACTTCCGTATTTTTTTCACAAAATGTAAATTTTCCCTTATAATTAATTGGAAAAGGGGCAAAAATGATGAATCAGCCCCCATTGGAGTTGAGGAAATGAACCTGAAAATGATTGGATTAATCATAGGTTACATTCTTGCCATCATTTTTTTATTTGAGCTGTATGAGCATCAATTGGGTGCCATTTCTTTTTTTATCCTGGCTATTGTTTTTTTTTCGGCAGCCTATCGTCAGAAATCGAAGAAAGAGAGTAAATAATTTTTGCTTTTGGGTTCCTGATAACATAGACATCAAGGTAAATCTGTGAAAGTATCAGATAGAACTAGCATAAACCCATTTAGATTGTTTATAATGGAGTATATGTCTAGCAGGAATTGTCGTTATTTTATCGAAATACTGTTTTAGATTATTTTTTTATGTAAAAAAACACGGCATTCAGTGTTTGAATAGAGAAGGGAAGTGCGGAATTTGAGTTTAAAACAATACTCAAAAGAGCAATTATTGGAAATGTCCTTAATAGAGATGGCATATGATTTATTAGTGGAAAGAAATGAACCGATTCCATTCAAAGATTTAATAAGTGAATTAGCTTCGCTGCATAATTTATCTAAAGCGGCAGTGGCAAAAAAAATTGCACAATTCTATACGGATTTAAATGTGGATGGCCGCTTCACTTCACTTGGTGACAACCGCTGGGGATTGAAAACATGGTATCCAGTTGACCAAATTGAAGAAGAAGTCGTACATGTTGTAAAACCGAAAAAGAAAAAGAAAGCTAAAAAAGCTGCTGTCGTTATCGATGATTTTGATGAACTTGAAGATGAAGATCTTGATTTTGAAGAAGATGTCGATGATTTGGACGAGGATGAAGATGACGAGGAAGATGATATCCTAGGTTCTCCAGTTCTCGACGAAGTGCTATTGGATGATGAAGTGGATGAAGATGACGATCTGGAAGAAGAAATAATTGAAGATGATGCATTTGTCCTGGAAGATGATGAGGACGAAGATGAAGACGAAGAAGAATTCGATGAAGAGAAAGATAAATAAATAATCGCCCTTGACTTTTTGAGGCGAAATTTGTAGAATCATTTTTGGGCTCCTTAAAAAAGGACACAATGATTAAATTATACCGCTCCCTTACTTTTATTGTAAGCGGAGCGTTTTTGTTTTTAATGATGGAATGAATAAATGACATCATTTTTTTATTTTTAAAAATGATTTCTCGTAGAATTGTAAAAACTATAGAGAACATATTTTGTTTTACTGTCATTTAAGGAAATTTTCTCTTGTTCATGCATCCTGCATGACTCTCACTAAAGACCTTTAAGTGATTAATGGTTTGTACTTGTTTACGTTTTTTTTGCTTTTAACCGCTTATATGGCGGCGATCTGATGCAAGTTCGATCTCATGGTGAACAGCATTGGAAGAAAACATTCTATAGGAGGATATGAGATGACAAAATATATTTTTGTGACAGGTGGAGTAGTTTCTTCCTTAGGAAAAGGGATAACTGCCGCTTCTTTAGGTAGACTTTTAAAAAATAGGGGATTGAATGTTACGATTCAGAAGTTTGACCCTTATATCAACTTGGATCCTGGTACGATGAGTCCATATCAACATGGTGAAGTGTTTGTGACGGATGATGGCGCTGAAACGGATTTGGATCTAGGACACTATGAGCGTTTTATTGATATCAACCTTGGTAAACACAGCAATGTGACGACAGGTAAAATTTATTCAACCGTCCTGAGAAAAGAACGACGCGGCGATTATTTAGGCGGAACAGTTCAAGTCATTCCCCATATAACGAATGAAATTAAAGAACGGGTTTTCCGTTCAGGTAATGAAACGAATGCGGATATAGTCATAACTGAAATTGGCGGTACTGTAGGGGATATCGAGTCTCTTCCATTCCTTGAAGCGATTCGCCAAATTAAAAGTGATATCGGAATCAATAATGTGATGTATATCCACTGTACACTTGTTCCTTACATCAAAGCTGCTGGTGAAATGAAAACAAAACCGACACAGCATAGTGTAAAAGAATTACGCAGTCTGGGCATTCAGCCGAATATCATCGTTGCACGTACAGAAAGCCCAATTTCACAAGATATGAAGGATAAAATCGCTTTATTCTGCGATATCGATAAAAATTCAGTTATTGAATGTCTTGATGCGGACACGCTTTACTCCATCCCTCTTGCGCTTCAAGCACAAAATATGGACCAAATCGTTTGTGATCACCTGAAATTGGACTGTGGCGAAGCGGATATGGAAGATTGGAAGGAACTTGTCAAAAAGGTCACTTCTTTATCAAAGAAAACGAAAATCGCGCTTGTCGGAAAATATGTTGAATTGCAAGATGCTTATCTTTCTGTAGTGGAAGCACTTAAGCATGCAGGCTACGCATTTGATGCAGATGTTGAAATCGAATGGGTGAATTCTGAAGATGTAACAAAAGAAAATGTTGCAGAGCTTCTTCAAGATTCAGATGGAATCCTTGTTCCTGGTGGATTTGGAGACCGTGGAATCGAAGGGAAAATTATAGCTACCGAATATGCCCGCACGACAAAAACACCATTCTTCGGAATCTGTTTAGGCATGCAGTTGGCATCGATTGAATATGCACGTAACGTATTAGGATTGCCGGAAGCACACTCAGCTGAAATAAAAGAGGATACTCCAGATCCAATCATCGATCTTCTTCCTGAGCAAAAGGATGTAGAAGATTTGGGTGGTACACTGCGCCTTGGTCTATATCCATGTAAGCTTATCGAAGGAACTAAAGCATACGAAGCATATAATGACGAGGTTGTTTATGAACGTCACCGTCATCGTTATGAATTCAATAACCATTACCGTCAGGCCATGGAAGAGGCAGGATTCATCTTCTCCGGTACAAGCCCAGATGGTCGTCTAGTTGAAATCGTTGAATTAAAAGATCATCCTTGGTTTGTGGCTTCTCAATTCCATCCGGAATTCACGTCACGTCCAAACCGTCCACAGCCACTATTCCGTGACTTCGTCGGTATGTCTTTAAAGCGCAGCGAAAAACTTTAATACAAAAAAAAACAGCCTTTGGGCTGTTTTTTTTGTTTAATAATTATTCTTCATCTTTATATTCTCGTATAATTTCTTCAAGTGTGAATTTAATTCCATAATAAGCGAAAAGAGCAGCAATGAGGGTGGGGTACCCATATCGATTGCCGGTTTCATCGGGAATCAATCCTCGTTGGATTCGTAAATCGATATGTACGTCAGCCAGCTCTGAAAGAGAATCTTCTTTAGGAGGAACGGATGTAGATACCGCAACAAATGGTATATCTTTTTCCTTTAGTTGTTGTGCCAGCTTCAATGCTTCCATATCATCGGAATGGCGACTGAATATAAGAAAACGATCTTCTCGGGAAATGGTTTCGCCTTCTTCGTACCTTTTTACGCTTGGAAATGGTTCTGCCCCTTCCACAGCCTCGGCAGTGACACCTTGCATTTCACCAAAACCGTGAATGAAAATGGAGCCATCCCCAACCGCGGCCTGGGCGAGCAGGCGACCGGCATCCTCCATTTCAAAGGTTTCATTTTCAATCATTTTTTTAAATAAACCGCTTATCTGTGTTGAGAAAATTTTTAACATGATCAGGGACTCCTTTAAAAAATAGTACCTTTATTATAAAGGACTTTCCCTTGCATTGACAGGTTTCGGGGCTTTTGATCCTAAGGGTTGAATTTACTAAATCGATCGAAAAAACAAAAAAATTAAAATTCCTTTTAGCTATATAGCAGGAATTTTGTTACAATTATCGAATATGAACAAAGAAATCATGAATGAGAATAAATGCATTAGGCCTCACAATTTGACGCAATCTATGTAACTACCCTTTTTTGGGTAATATGTCGATTAGGCTGATACATTTAATTTTATAAAATCTGAAAGAGTAGAGGTGATAAAATGTCAGGGAAAATATTAATTGTTGATGATCAATTTGGGATACGTATTTTATTGAACGAGGTTTTACATAAAGAAGGGTACGAAACATTTCAAGCCGCAAATGGCATTCAAGCCCTGGAAGTGCTAAATAATCATTCACCTGATCTTGTATTACTGGATATGAAGATTCCGGGAATGGATGGCATAGAGATCCTGAAAAGGATGAAAGTGGTCGATCCGGATATCCGGGTCATAATCATGACCGCATATGGTGAACTTGATATGATTCAAGAAGCAAAAGATTTAGGGGCAATGACCCATTTTGCAAAGCCATTTGATATTGATGATATCAGAAAAGCCGTTCGTGAATATTTACCTATTCAGTCCAGTTAATGGTCTGAAATTTAATAGGATGGACTGAAGAATTGTCGCGGCTATCTTTTTAAGATGGGCCGTGTTTTTTTGGAATGAAATTTGAGACGCGATATAGTGTATTTGTTGCTGTTTTTTTGATGTATTGATATGCTAAAAGAGGAGAGATATTCTGATTAATAAGCGTATGCTACTTTGGTTTTAGGGAATATCTAGAAAGAATTAACTTTAAAAATAAAAACACCCACTAGTAGGAGGAAATCGAATGCCTTTAGTTTCTATGAAAGATATGCTGAATAAAGCTCTTGATGAAAAATATGCAGTAGGTCAATTCAATATCAACAACCTGGAATGGACTCAAGCTATTCTAGCTGCTGCAGAAGAAGAGAAATCTCCAGTCATCCTTGGTGTTTCCGAAGGGGCTGCCCGGCATATGGGTGGTTTCAAAACGACTGTCATGATGGTTCAAGGATTGTTGGAAGACATGAAAATTACAGTTCCTGTGGCCATTCACCTTGACCATGGTTCAAGTTTTGATAAATGTAAAGAAGCCATCGAGGCTGGATTCACTTCAGTAATGATCGATGCATCACATCATCCGATTGAAGAAAACATCGAAACAACTAAGAAGGTTGTTGAATTCGCTCACGCACGAAATGTTTCCGTTGAAGCAGAAGTCGGCACAGTTGGTGGACAAGAAGATGATATAATCGCTGATGGAGTCGTATATGCGGATCCTCAAGAATGTGAACAATTAGTTAAGGAAACGAATGTTGATTGTTTTGCTCCAGCATTGGGATCCGTTCACGGGCCATATAAAGGTGAGCCTGACCTTGGCTATAAAGAAATGGAAGAAGTACGGGATTTAACTCAAAAACCTTTAGTTCTTCATGGCGGCACAGGCATTCCTACTAAAGATATCCAAAAAGCCATTTCACTTGGAACATCAAAAATCAATGTGAATACGGAAAACCAAATCGTTTTCACAAAAGCTGTCCGTGAGATTCTAAATAACGATGCAGAAGTATACGATCCGCGTAAATACATGGTTCCTGGCCGTGAAGCGATTAAGGAAACTGTCATCGGCAAAATTCGTGAATTTGGTTCAAACGGTAAAGCATAATTTCAAATGCAACCAGGGCTTACATCCCTTAAATGCATGAAAACAAAGGTAATAACTCCATTGGGGGGCATCCCCTCCAATGGTTTCTTTTAAATGCAGGGCGGAATAGGAGCTCTATTTTTTGAACAATTAGATTTCGAAAAATAGAGAATGAAAAAAATCGATTACATACGGAGGATAATTTATGAAATTCTTTATAGATACAGCAAACATGGAAGAAATCGAACAAGCGCACCAACTTGGCGTTTTAGCAGGAGTTACGACTAACCCATCCCTTGTTGCAAGAGAAAAGGGAGTTTCTTTCCATGACCGCCTTAAAGAAATCACAAACCTTGTTAAGGAATCCGTTTCTGCAGAAGTCATCGCGCTTGATTTTGAAGGAATGATGGCTGAAGCGAAAGAACTTGTTGCAATTGCACCTAATATCACGATTAAAGTACCAATGACTCCAGACGGTTTGAAGGCTGTTGCAGCTTTAACAAAACAGGGTGTCAAAACAAATGTAACCCTTATTTTCAGTGCTAACCAAGCATTATTGGCTGCTAGGGCTGGAGCAACTTACGTATCGCCATTTTTAGGGCGCTTGGATGATATCGGCCAAAATGGTTTGGATTTAATCTCGGATATTGCTGATATCTTTGCAATCCATGATATCAATGCCGAGATCATTGCAGCTTCTATCCGCCATCCGATGCACATTACGGAAGCGGCACTTAAAGGAGCGCATATTGCAACAATCCCTTATAAAGTTTTAATGCAATTATTCCACCACCCATTAACGGACAAAGGAATTGAAGCTTTCTTGAAGGATTGGAATTCACGTACAGAAGCATAATTCCTTGCCGCTAAGTCGCTATAGATTGCACCGGTAAAATAAAAATTAACATAAATTAGAAATTTTTATCTTTTTTTACATGAATTTTCTACTTTTGTGTAAACTAAAGAACTAGATAGTGAATGTTGTCGGATTATGCAATTTTCTTGTGGTAAAATATTACTTTTGAAAAGTAGCTTCTAAGTGCTTAGCGTGGAAGGGAGTATATTATGGAAAAACTTAAAATTGCCGGTGGCTATCCTTTAAAGGGAAGCATTCGTGTCAGCGGTGCAAAAAATAGTGCGGTCGCCCTTATCCCTGCAACAATTTTAGCGGACTCTCCTGTAACGATTGAAGGCCTGCCTGATATATCGGATGTACAGATGCTGAAAGCGTTAATGGAGGAAATTGGCGGCGAGGTTTCCTTTGATGATGGAGAAATGACAGTGAATCCCAGCAAGATGATTTCAATGCCTCTTCCCAATGGACGAGTGAAGAAGTTACGTGCCTCTTATTATTTAATGGGGGCTATGCTTGGTAAATTCAAGAAGGCAGTGATTGGCTTGCCTGGTGGCTGCCATTTAGGACCTCGCCCAATAGATCAGCATATAAAAGGGTTTGAAGCACTTGGCGCACAGGTGACGAATGAACAAGGAGCCATTTACCTAAGGGCGGACGAGCTACGGGGCGCACGCATTTATTTGGATGTCGTTAGTGTCGGGGCAACGATTAATATTATGCTTGCCGCCGTTTTGGCCAAAGGCCGCACCGTGATCGAAAATGCTGCGAAAGAACCGGAGATCATTGATGTTGCCACTTTGTTGACTAATATGGGTGCGAAAATCAAGGGTGCCGGAACAGATATCATTCGTATTGATGGTGTGGAAAGTTTGCATGGGTGTAAACATACGATCATACCAGATCGGATTGAAGCAGGGACTTTCATGATTTTAGCCGCTGCAGTCGGTGAAGGAATCTTGATTGATAATGTCATCCCCCAGCATTTGGAGTCATTGACTGCTAAAATGAGGGAAATGGGTATAAATATTGAGGCCGGTGATGATCAGATATTTGTCTCACCAGGAGAAAAATATAAATCCGTTGATATTAAGACATTGGTTTACCCTGGCTTTCCGACAGATCTTCAGCAGCCTTTCACGTCTCTTTTAACAAAAGCAAGTGGTTCGAGCATGGTGACAGATACGATTTACGGGGCACGATTTAAGCATATTGATGAGCTGCGACGCATGAATGCTAAGATCAAGGTCGAGGGCAGAGCGGGCATCATTGATGGTCCTGTCCAACTTCATGGAGCAAAAGTGAAGGCGAGCGATTTACGTGCCGGAGCGGCTTTAGTCATTGCTGGCTTAATGGCCGAAGGGATTACTGAAGTGACCGGGCTTGAACATATAGATCGTGGATATAGCCATCTAGTTGAGAAACTTTCAGGTTTGGGAGCAACGATTTGGCGTGAAGAAATGACACAAGAAGAGGTGGAGCAGCTGAAAAGCTGATCCCTTTTCTTGTTACCTCATTGTGTTACTATATATGATATAATGTGTTATACTAATATATAAATAAATCATGCTATTGTACATGAGGGGGAACCGGAAATGGAAAGAAGTTTATCGATGGAGCTTGTTCGCGTAACAGAGGCGGCGGCACTGAATTCTGCTCGTTGGATGGGAAGAGGAAAGAAAGACGAAGCAGATGATGCAGCAACCTCTGCAATGCGGGATGTTTTCAATACAATTCCTATGCAAGGAACAGTTGTAATCGGTGAAGGGGAAATGGATGAAGCGCCAATGCTTTATATTGGCGAAAAACTTGGTACTGGTCTTGGGCCACTAGTGGATGTTGCGGTGGATCCATTAGAAGGAACGAATATCGTTGCATCAGGCGGCTGGAATGCTTTGGCTGTCTTGGCTATAGCCGATAAAGGGAATTTGCTTCATGCACCGGATATGTATATGGATAAAATAGCCGTTGGTCCTGAGGCTGTAGGTCAGATTGATATCAATGCTTCTGTATTGGACAACCTGAAAGCGGTAGCTAAGGCAAAAAATAAAGATATCCAAGACGTAGTTGCCACTGTATTGAACCGCGATCGTCATTCGAAAATCATTCATGAACTTCGTGAAGCAGGGGCACGTATTAAGTTGATTAACGATGGAGATGTAGCGGGAGCCATCAATACGGCTTTCGATCTTACTGGTGTTGACATCTTATTCGGTTCAGGCGGAGCTCCAGAGGGTGTCATTGCAGCTGTTGCTTTAAAATGCCTCGGTGGAGAAATCCAAGGTAAGCTTCTTCCTCAAAGTGATGAAGAAGTGGAACGCTGTGGAAAAATGGGCCTAGATTTAGGAAGAGTTCTAAGAATGGAAGACCTTGTTCGCGGAGATGACGCAATTTTTGCTGCAACAGGTGTGACGGATGGGGAACTTTTACGTGGCGTTCAATTTAAAGGGCATTACGGCGAAACACAATCCGTGGTCATGCGTGCCAAATCAGGAACAGTTCGCTTCATTGATGGGCGTCATAGTCTAAAAATTAAACCAAATGGTTTGATAGACTGAGATCGTTTTTCAGAAAAAACACCGAGAGAAAGCGAGCGGTTCCATCGCTCGCTTTCTCTTTTAAAAAATTTAAGTTGAATAATTAAAATAAAAAAAGTAAAATAAAGCTTGGTCTACTATTAATTGATTGATATATATAAAATCTGCCCTTTCACTCCAAACTTCAAGAAGCCTTCAAATAATTTTCTTCTTTACATGTAAAAATGTATCATCCTTTCTAAGAAAACTCTGGTCGGGTACATGGATTGCGGTTTTTCTTCCATCTAACAAACCATTTCTTTTTCAGTATGGGTGAAAACGTTTAATTAATAAAAGTGTGGTGTCATAATGAATTTAACTATTTCTAATTTAGAAAACATGAAACTAAAGGATCTCTATGAGCACGCGCGTGAATATAAAGTTTCCTATTACAGCAAACTTTCAAAAAAGGAACTTATTTTCGCTATCCTAAAAGCACAAGCTGAGCAGGATGGTCTCCTATTCATGGAGGGCGTTTTAGAGATCATCCCTTCTGAGGGCTTCGGTTTCTTGCGTCCAATTAATTATTCTCCAAGCTCGGAGGATATTTATATTTCTGCTTCACAAATCCGGAGATTCGATTTGCGAAATGGAGATAAAGTGTCCGGTAAGGTAAGGCCTCCGAAAGAAAACGAGCGCTATTATGGGTTGTTGCATGTTGAAGCCGTCAATGGCGATAATCCAGAGTCAGCTAAAGAGCGAGTTCATTTCCCGGGCTTAACACCACTGTATCCAAACAGGCAAATTAAACTGGAAACTACACCGAAGAACATATCAACAAGAATTATGGATGTTCTGGCACCGGTTGGTTTTGGACAGCGAGGATTGATTGTCGCACCGCCAAAAGCTGGTAAAACGATGCTTATCAAAGAAATTGCCAATGCGATAACAACGAACCACCCTGAATCGGAATTGATTGTGCTATTGATCGATGAACGTCCGGAAGAAGTGACGGACATTGAACGTTCCGTTGCTGGTGATGTGGTAAGTTCAACGTTCGATGAAGTGCCGGAAAACCATATCAAGGTGGCAGAACTAGTGTTAGAACGTGCGATGCGCCTAGTGGAGCATAAACGGGATGTCATTATTTTAATGGACAGCATAACTCGTCTTGCCCGTGCATACAACCTTGTCATTCCGCCGAGCGGGCGTACACTATCCGGAGGGATTGACCCTGCTGCATTCCACCGTCCAAAACGCTTTTTCGGTGCTGCAAGAAATATCGAAGAAGGCGGTAGCTTGACGATTCTTGCTACAGCTTTGGTGGATACGGGATCAAGGATGGACGATGTCATTTATGAGGAATTTAAAGGTACTGGTAATATGGAACTTCATTTAGATCGTGCCCTTGCCGAAAGACGTATCTTCCCGGCGATCGACATTCGCCGCTCAGGCACTCGTAAAGAGGAATTGTTAATTCCGAAAGATCGCCTGGATAAACTATGGGCCATTAGGAAAACGATGTCAGATTCACCTGATTTCTCAGAGAAATTCCTTCGCCGTCTAAAACAGACAAAAGGTAATGAAGAATTTTTCAGTAAGTTGGATGAAGAGATGTCAGAAATGAAAAAGGGGCCAGCGAGCGTAAAACGTTCTTAAACCCTGTTAGAAACAAACAGTTGCACAACTAGTCTTAAGTTGTTATAATGAGTTCATGTGTTTTTACAATAAATGTGAGGGTGTTTTTCCCTCAACTTGAAGTATATAACTCTGTTTCGAATGATTCAGGGCATAAGGAGATGAAAAGAATGAAAACTGGAATTCATCCAAATTATAAGCTTTCAAAAGTAATTTGCTCTTGCGGAAACACTTTTGAAACTGGTTCAGTTAAAGAAGAGATCAAAGTTGAGACTTGTTCAGAGTGCCATCCATTCTATACTGGTCGTCAAAAATTCGCTGAAGCTGGCGGACGTGTTGATCGTTTCAACAAAAAATACGGTATTAAATAAGCCGGACTTTTTAAAAAACAGGCAAGTATTTTTCTTGCCTGTTTTTTCTTTTTCATAAACAAGTAAGAATTTATATAAAGCCGGGTCCACTTCAATTATGGCCAAGGGATCGACAGGTGGAAGGGAGTAGCTGTTTCCATGTATGTAATGAAACAAACAGGCTGGATCGAGCTTATTTGCGGAAGCATGTTTTCAGGTAAATCTGAGGAATTGATTAAACGAGTCAGCCGTGCTCAATTTGCTAAAGAGCAAATAGCTGTATTTAAACCAGCTATAGATAATCGCTATGCGGAAGAGGCTGTCGTATCACACAATGGCTCTTCTGTGATGGCAAAACCGATTGCCCATTCAACGGATATTTTTAAGTGTTTGGACAAGCCCCTGGATATCATTGCAATAGATGAAGTTCAATTTTTTGATCATGAAATTATCGGGGTTGCCCAGCATCTTGCGGACAGCGGTTATCGAGTGATTATGGCTGGACTCGATCAAGATTTCAGAGGTGAACCATTCGGTCCTATGCCTGTTCTATTATCGCTAGCAGAATCAGTGACTAAGCTACAGGCTGTGTGTGAAGTGTGCGGATCACCTGCGAGCAGGACACAGCGTTTGATTGATGGGGCGCCGGCCTCCTATGATGAGCCGATCATTCTTGTGGGTGCATCGGAATCATACGAGCCACGTTGCCGCCATCATCACGAAGTTCCAGGTAAGCAGGCGGCTGGGATTAAAGAACATATTTGAATGATGATGCCCTATGATCCAAGAGATCATAGGGCATTTTTGAATTTTAGGGAAGTGGATGAAAAGAATGGTGTACTCTACATCGTTATTCTTCTGATGCGAAGATAAAAAGTTAGTGTATAAGAACTATGTGAAAAACTTGGTAATAAGTATGGCGGATAGTGTGGTGGGACCAATACATGGTAAGGAAATAAAAGATTAAATATTGCCCCATGTTGGGAAGGCTAACTTAGGAAATGTTCTTCTTAAAAATTCAAATTGGAGGGAAAAATATGAAATCCATACTGCTTTTTATGACGGCTTTTCTTCTTGCTGCACTAACAGCATGCGGTCAAAACGACAATGCAATAAATAATGATTCGGAATATGGGGATCAAACCCGGGATGGCCAAGATTTTGTGGGCAAAGGTTTAAAGCGAGTGTCCAATGATGATTGGGACAATGAAGCGGAACGGCCATCGGATCAAGTCCTCAACACTCCGCATCATACATCCAATAATTCTATATCCATGGGGCAGGAAATAGAGAAAATCCGAGAAATCATTAAGTCGGAAACGAATTATGAGGCAGGCACCGTTATGTTTAATGGCAATACCATACATGTTACGGTCCATGATAAAGGTGAAATCAAGACTGAGGAAGAAAGAAACAAGGAAAAGAAGCGATTGAAGGACCTGATAACCAGGGGCGTGCCCAGCTACAATATAGATATTGATTTAAAGAAATGACCATAACCTTGAATCCTCTTTGACGTTGATTATTCACCTATACTATAATTAACCTAGAAGTGAACTGAGCTGGGGCACTGAACTACTTATTTATAGTAAAAAAAGATGGATTACTTCCAATTCATTATGTAGATGAATTGGAAAATTTATGAGGTGAATAATTTGTTTGATCGATTGCAAGCAGTAGAAGATAGATATGAAAGATTGAATGAACTATTGAGTGACCCGGAAATCATTAATGATTCGAAGAAGCTAAGGGAATATTCGAAGGAGCAATCCAGCATTCAAGAAACCGCATCGACTTATAAAGAATATAAAGCGGTTCGTGAGCAACTCCAGGAAGCTAAGGCGATGCTCGAGGATAAACTTGATGCGGATATGCGTGAAATGGTTAAAGATGAGATCAACGAACTTGAAGAGATGATACAAGGTCTTGAAGATAAGCTGAAAATATTGCTCATTCCAAAAGACCCTAACGATGATAAAAACGTAATTATGGAGATCCGCGGTGCTGCAGGCGGTGATGAGGCGGCCTTATTTGCTGGTAGCCTATATCGGATGTATAGCCGTTTTGCCGAGGTCCAGGGTTGGCGGACTGAAGTCATTGAGGCCAGCCCTACGGGTCTTGGAGGCTACAAGGAAATCATATTCATGATTAACGGCAATGGAGCCTATTCTAAATTGAAATTCGAAAATGGAGCCCATCGAGTTCAGCGAGTTCCTGAAACTGAATCAGGCGGACGGATTCATACATCTACAGCCACTGTTGCCGTTTTGCCTGAAGCAGAGGAAGTAGAAGTGGAAATCCATGATAAGGATGTGCGGGTCGATACCTTTGCATCAAGTGGTCCGGGAGGGCAAAGTGTCAATACGACAATGTCAGCCGTGCGATTGACGCATATTCCGACTAATACCGTTGTATCTTGTCAGGATGAAAAGTCACAAATCAAGAACAAAGAAAAAGCAATGAAAGTATTGCGTGCCAGGGTGTATGATAAAATCCATCGCGAAGTGCAGGCGGAGTATGATCAAAACAGGAAGCTTGCTGTTGGAACGGGCGATCGATCTGAACGGATACGCACGTATAACTTTCCGCAAAACCGCGTTACCGACCACCGTATTGGTTTAACGATTCAAAAGCTGGATCAAATCATGGAAGGTAAACTGGATGACATCGTGGATGCTTTAATCATGGAAGACCAATCTTCAAGGTTGGAAAATGCGGATGAATGATTCTGCATTGAAAGTATTTGAGGCCCTTAAATGGGCTTCTTCTTTTTTAAAGGAAAACGATCGGGATTCCAATGCGGGGGAAATACTGTTACAGCATTTTTTAAAACAAACTCGTTCCCAGCTCCTAGCGAACATGCATGAAGAGCTCGGTGAAGCGGTTTTTGGACAATTTAAGGCAGCTGTTGAGTTGCATGCTCATGGAACACCCGTCCAATATATAATAGGAAGTGAAGAGTTTTATGGGCGGACCTTCTTTGTGAATGAAGAAGTGCTGATACCGAGACCTGAAACAGAAGAATTGATTTATTATACACTGCGTAAGCTCCCGGCAATTTTTAAGGAGGGACAGGCGCTTAGTTTAGCGGATATTGGGACAGGCAGCGGCGCTATCGCCATTACGATGAAGCTTGAGGAAACAAACTTGTTGGTGACGGCCACGGATATAGCAGAGCCTTCAATTGAAGTGGCGAGGAAAAATGCTGAATCACTTGGTGCCGCCGTGCGATTTATGCAAGGTGATATGCTTTTGCCATTCATTAAGTTAAACCAGAAGGTGGACATCCTTTTATCGAATCCGCCATATATACCAAATGATGATCAAAAATCCATGTCTGTAGTCGTAACGGGCCATGAGCCACATCGCGCCTTATTCGCCGGTGTCGATGGTCTGGACTTTTACCGCCGCTTTATGGAACAATTACCGCTAATCATGAAGGTGCCAGGATTGGTCGGTTTTGAAGTGGGGAATGGTCAGGGGCAGGCGGTTGCCGACTTACTGAGACGGACATTTCCTGGGGCGGAAGTATCCATTGAAAATGATATTAACGAAAAAGATCGAATGGTCTTTGCTGTATTAAAATGAGGGTTCATCTACATTTTAAAAACAAGTTGCTTGGAACGGGTGAGTGAGGCTCCTGCGGGAATACGCGTCCAAGAGAGACGCCAAGGCGCAAAGGCGCCGAGAGGGCGGGACCGTCCGCGGAAAGTGAGTGCCCTACGTTTCAAGCAATGTTCTGAACCCGTCTCTACTATGAGACGGTTTTTTTATGTACACCAACCTCATAATCCAATTAGGAATCTATATTTCCAGCTATCAACTTTTTTTGTTTTTACTAGTTTAAGATAGCTGCAAAATGGTGAGACTAATTCATGTGAGGGGGCGAAGGCGATGAAAACAAAACATTTAGCCATTATTTATCTATTAATCTTAACAATAGGAACGATTGTGAGTATATATATGCCTAAGGTCGAAACGGCAAGCGCTGAAGAAACGATGGTGATCCCGGATGAAGCAATCCGTCTGCGGATACTTGCTAATAGTGATACAGAAGAGGATCAAGCGGTTAAGCGGCTGATCAGGGATAAAGTAAATCAAGATATAACGAAGTGGGTTGCGGAGCTTACATCTTTGGAAGATGCAAGAGATGTGATTACCTCCCATTTACCTGATATTCAAGCGACGGCGGAAGCAGTCGTAAAGGAAAATGGTTTGGAACAGTCAGTAAAAGTAGATTTTGGACAAGCGAAATTTCCAACGAAACTTTACGGGCAATATTTATATCCTGCAGGGGAGTATGAGGCTGTGATTATCACCCTTGGTGAAGGGGAAGGGGCCAATTGGTGGTGTGTGTTATTCCCCCCATTATGTTTCTTGGATTTTTCAAATGGGACGGCTGTAAGTCAAAGCCCGATTGTTGAAGATGAAGATGAAGGATCCGTAACTACGAATGGAAAGGCGTATGCTGCAACGAATGAAGAGAAAGAAACTGTTCCGGAGGAAGAAGTTAAAGATGAAGTCATAGATGATAATGTAAAGGAATCAGAGGAAAAAGTTATAAAGGAAAGTGTAAAAGAGGAAGCACCTGAGGAATCTCAAGAAGTAACGGTAAAAGGTGAGGTTATAGAGCCGAAGGTAAAAGAGGAAGTGATAGAAGTAGAAGGGAAGGAAGAAGTAACACAGGAAATCATTGATGGGAATGTTGAAGAAAACAAAGATAAACTTGCGGATTCAAGTAAGCAAGGTCAACAATTATATGAAGGGGATAAGGAGCCTGAGGTAGAAGTGAAGTCCTTGTTTGCGGAAATTTTCAATGAAATTTTTTAAAGTGAGGGCAGCTGCCCTCATTTTTTGCGATTAAATAAAACATATCCACAGGGTTATTAACAAAATATCAAAAAAGTCTGTCATTAATCTTTAATATCCACAAACTTATCCACCGTTTCGATATGTTTATCCACAATTTGTGGATAACACTTGAATTATGTGTATACTTCTTTTATACTTTCAAGGTACTTTTAAGTAAAATTAGTACGTTAAGTTGAAAATATCGTTCATATAAAAGCGATTATATAAAATAAGAAATGTTAAAAGGCGATGGTGTTTAAGATGAAAACGAAAGTTTGGTCAGTGGATAAAAATGTGGATAATTTACAAAGTTATCCCCAGATTACACAATCAGCGGAATTATTAAAGGCTAATCAAGTGGTTGCTTTCCCTACAGAGACCGTTTATGGATTAGGTGCGAATGCCAAAAGTGACGAGGCGGTCAAAAAAGTGTATGAAGCAAAGGGGCGTCCGAGTGATAATCCTTTAATCGTTCATATAGCCTCTGAAGACCAGCTGTTAGATATTGTTGAAGACATTCCGGAGCAGGCACGGAGGCTCATGGCAGAATTTTGGCCGGGTCCCTTGACTTTGATCATGAAACGAAAACCGGGCCAGCTATCAAACCTTGTGACTGCAGGATTGGACACGGTGGCAGTCAGGATGCCAGATCATCAGGTCGCACTCGGTCTTATTCGTGCGAGTAATTTGCCCATTGCTGCCCCGAGTGCAAATACTTCAGGGAAACCGAGTCCCACTTCAGCTAAACATGTCGAAGATGATCTGATGGGACGAATTGCAGGTATAGTCGATGGCGGGACTACAGGTGTAGGTGTAGAATCCACAGTCCTGGATTGCACACTGGAAGTTCCTGTTATTTTACGGCCTGGCGGGGTTACTCTAGAACAACTGGAAGCAGTCATAGGGGAAGTTGGGCAAGATATTGATTTGAGGAATCAGGAGACGGCCCCAAAAGCTCCGGGCATGAAATATACCCACTATGCTCCGAAAGCCCCTCTTTACTTAGTCAAGGGTAAACAAGCATTCCTACAAAAGCTTGTGGATGAAAAAAGAAGTGACGGGTTAAAGGTCGGAGTCATAACAGCTCGCGAACATCAACAGGAATATAAAGCGGATTATGTGGTTGTCCCTGGTTCATTAGCGGACATGCAAACAATTGCCACGGGGTTATATGATACTTTACGAAAATTTGATGAGTTGGATGTCGATATCATTTTCAGTGAAATGTTTCCTGATTCAGGAATAGGGGCTGCGATCATGAATCGACTTGAGAAGGCTGCAGGTCATCAAATCATCGAGGAATATGTGTAATAAGGACTGATTTATTCTTCTAATTCTTTTCGGACATGCATAACATGTAGTAGGCACGTCCGAGGGAGGATTGGAATGAATACATTTGCTGGAGAAATCATCACCTTATTGCTAATGGCATTTGCGTTGGGAATGGATGCCTTTTCAGTCGGCCTTGGAATGGGAATGTTTAAGCTGAGGTTAAGGCAAATACTTTATATAGGGCTGATAGTAGGCATTTTTCATATGTGGATGCCCTTGCTTGGTATGGGGGCAGGCCGTTTCATTTCAGAGAAATTCGGGACCTTTGCTACATACGCCGGAGGTCTATTGCTGATCGTTCTTGGCATACAGATGTTTATCCCAGGTAAAAAGGGTGAAGCCGGTAGCAGGGAAAATAAGATGCTGGCACCTGTTGGGAAAGGTCTATTCATTTTTGCTTTAGGCGTAAGCTTGGATAGCTTTTCGGTGGGATTGACCCTTGGAATTTATGGTGCGAAGATGATTTTGACGATTCTGTGTTTTGGGATGGCCGCCACTCTTTTAACGTGGGCAGGGCTTTTGCTTGGAAGAAGAATGCAGGGATTGCTTGGTGTTTATAGTGAGATACTTGGAGGAAGCATTCTATGTGCATTTGGTTTGAAATTATTGTTCTCTTTTTAATGTATGTAACTACATATCTTTCCTTCCTCAACTGTTCCGATTACCGGGGCGGTTTTTATTTTTTTATGACGATCTCAATAAAGGGAGAAGATTTGGGGTGATAGCTTATAATGAATAAAAAAGGAGGCGTTAACATGATTCGAGTATTATTTGTATGTACAGGCAACACATGCAGAAGCCCCATGGCAGAAGCGATTTTAAAAAATAAGAATATTGCGGGGGTTGAAGTGAAGTCCGCCGGTGTTTATGCTTCAGCTGGCCAAGATGCTTCAATGCATGCTAAAAATGTTATAACTGAAAATGATATAGTGCATAACCATTATTCAACGCCTTTATCCGAGAAGGAAATGGAGTGGGCTACTCATATTTTCACCATGACGGAAGGGCATAAAGCAGTCATTATCAGAGCAAACCCCAAAATAATTGATAAGACGTTTACTTTAAAAGAATTCATTATTGACGATAAATATGATAGAGACATAATAGATCCATTTGGTGGTTCAGAAGACCTTTATCGGGAAACGTTCAGACAACTGCAAGAGCTAATAGAAGAATTAGTTATACGGCTGAAAGAGTAAACAGTCTACAGGGGGAAAAGAATGGCGGAAAGAACACGTTATAAGTTTGGCTTGCGAAAAAAATTAGTTATCTTCATCACAGTCCTTGCTCTGATCACGTATTCGAGCTCGGCATTTTTCATATTCGTGGTCCATCCTATGTTTTTTGAAAAAATGAGTTCGCTAAGTTTTAATGTAGTGACGCTGATGTTAGGTATATTGTGGTCAGGAATTCTTGCGTTTTTTGCAGCCGGCCTTATTACTAAACCCCTGCAAAGACTAGAAAAAGTTGTGTTACGTGCGGCAGAGGGAAGGGTAAGTGAAGAAGTCGTGTTGTCGAAGACGGATGATGAAATCCGTTCATTAGGCACTGCTTTCAACCATATGCTTTCTAACCTGCGGGAAATGGTTCAAAATATTGAAGAGAATTTCCATGAGACCAACCAAAAGGTCATCCATATCTCGCGAGAATCTTCCAAAGCATCGGAACAGGCTGAAAATATAGCAAGAACCATTGAGGAAATTTCAAAAGGGGCAGATACATCTGCCACTTCCATCATGAATACTGCAGAATCCATTGATGATGTCATCACAATTGCCCAAAAGGTTCAAACTAAAGCACAGGAATCATTTGGATTGTCCAGTGAAATGGCTAATTAACTCATTCAGAGTAAAGAGGTGGTCAAATCCTTGGTTGATGGCATTAAACAATTGGCTGAAGAAAATCAACAGTCGCTGAAAACAGTCAAGCGTTTAGAAGAAAATGCCAAAAAGGTGGAACGAATCATCGAGCTTGTCGGCAATATTGCAGCTCAGACAAACCTGCTGGCACTGAATGCTTCCATTGAGGCTGCACGGGCAGGTGAACATGGAAAAGGGTTTGCTGTTGTCGCTGAAGAAGTCCGCTTGTTAGCAGATCAAAGTGCTAAGGCTGTTCAAGGCATTTCGAACTTAGTCCAAAATATTCAAGTTGAGGTCCAGGCTGTTGTGAAACAAATCAACGATCAGGTCATCTCTGCAAATGAAGCAGCCCAAAAGGGGACCGATACGGATATGGCGATTCGTGGAATGACAAAAACGGTACATAATGTTGTCGTTGCGGTAAAAGATATTACTGAGCTTGTTGACCTTCAAATGGAAAGTGTAGAGGAAACATCAAGGCAGTCCCAAGAAGTGGCTGCGATTGCAGAAGAAACATCTGCTGGAGCGGAAGAAGTAACGGCTACGACGAACGAGCAAGCAATCGTCATGGAAAACGTCGAAAAATCGGCGATGGAACTTAAAGAGCAAGCGGAAAAATTGAATAGGACCATTATTCGCTTTCACACTTGAGATTTTCCTGCAGGAAACCTAAGCCGGTTTCCTGCTTTTTTATGCGCTTAAAAAACGTCGGCCATCCTTTATCTTTTCATAATTTTGTGACACAATAAAATCAAATAAAAAGCAAGAGGAGGATTTTGATGAAAGTTGCGATTGCTTCGGATCATGGTGGTATTCATATCCGTGAAGAAATAAAGAATTTAATGAATGAGTTACAGATTCCATATGAGGATTTTGGCTGTGAATGCAGTACGTCAGTGGATTATCCGGATTATGCCCTGCCGGTTGCAGAAAAAATAGCAAATGGTGAGTTTGATCGTGGAATTTTAATCTGTGGCACAGGAATTGGGATGAGCATTGCAGCGAATAAGGTTAAAGGGATACGATGTGCTTTGGTTCATGATGTCTATAGTGCGAAATTGACCCGTCAGCATAATGACACCAATATGTTAGCAATGGGGGAACGTGTAATTGGCCCGGGTCTTGCCAGGGAAATTGCACAAACATGGCTGACCTCGGAATTTGAAGGCGGTCGTCATCAAAACAGGATCGGTAAGATAGCCGAGTATGAAGGGAAACACAGCTAATCGTTAAGGTTGTGGAAAAAGAGCTAGAAAGACCTCTCTTTTCTTCCAACAGCAAGTTTTCATATTGAAAGGAGGCGTTTTCATGACAAGTGATGCTACAATTTCAAACGAGCTTGATATATGGGAAAACCAGTTTCGGATACTATTGAATGAGTTTCAAGAAGAGGCAGCTTTAAAAGAGAAACAGCTATTGGTAATCGGCTGCAGTACGAGTGAAGTGATCGGGAAGCGAATTGGGACCGAAGGAACGCTTGATGTTGCGGGGATGATTTTTTCTGTAGTGAAGGATTTTCAAGAAAAAACGGGCGTTTTTGTTGCTTTTCAATGTTGTGAGCATCTAAATAGGGCCCTGGTTTTACAAAGAGAAACGGCGGTTCGAAAAGATTATGAAGAAGTGTCGGTGGTACCGGTCAGAACAGCTGGGGGATCGATGGCAACGTACGCCTATCAACAATGGAAAGATGCTGTCGTCGTTGAGCATATTAAAGCGGAAGCTGGGATAGACATTGGGGACACCTTCATTGGCATGCATCTAAAACATGTGGCCGTTCCTGTTCGATCTACCATTAAAGAAATAGGACATGCACATGTGACCATGGCAAAAACCCGCCCGAAACTGATTGGCGGAGAGCGAGCCGTTTATCGGGACAGCTCCGAAAACAAGAGGTGTACGTAAACTTATAGGTAAGTGAGACAGCATTTCTCGGATGGGGAATGCTGTTTTTGTATAATTTGTTAAAAAGATAAAAAAATGTAAAGGTTAATAGTAAGATTCACAATAAAAAAGTTTTTATCTTACGTTAATCGAATGGTTTTTTCGCTAATCAAATATAGGGTAAAAGGGCTATTCAGCTTGAAATGGATGTCAAATACGAACGTTTTTAAAAGAAAAAACATTTAATGTTCGATAAAAATAGACTATCACTTCTAAAATAGACATGTTAAAATGGAATAGAATTTTCTAATAACTATAGGTAAGGCTTTTTCATGTCTTTTTGAAGACATGTTGCACATAAATACTAAAAAGCGAATCACGCACAATTTGGGGAGGAATTACGGAATGAATCGTTTAGCAAAGCAAGATGAGCAAGTGTTTAACGCAATTCAACTGGAATTAGGGCGTCAAAGAAGTAAAATTGAGCTTATTGCTTCTGAAAACTTCGTGAGTGAAGCTGTCATGGAAGCGCAAGGGTCGGTCCTAACTAATAAGTATGCAGAAGGTTACCCTGGAAAACGCTACTATGGCGGATGTGAGTATGTCGACATCGTTGAAGATCTAGCGCGTGAGCGTGCGAAAGAAATTTTCGGCGGGGAGTATGTGAACGTACAGCCTCACTCTGGAGCTCAAGCTAATATGGCCGTTTACTTTACAGTACTTCAAACTGGAGACACAGTGCTTGGGATGAACCTTTCCCATGGAGGTCACTTAACACATGGAAGTCCAGTTAACTTCAGTGGCGTTAACTACAATTTTGTTGAATATGGTGTAGACGAAAAAGATCACCGTATCGATTACAATGACGTATTGGAAAAAGCACGTCAGCACAAACCGAAATTGATCGTAGCTGGTGCAAGTGCATATCCACGAGAAATTGATTTCAAGCGATTCCGTGAAATTGCAGATGAAGTTGGGGCTTATTTAATGGTCGATATGGCGCATATCGCAGGTTTAGTTGCGGCGGGATTACATCAAAGTCCGATTCCTTATGCTGACTTTGTAACGACAACTACTCATAAAACACTTCGCGGACCACGCGGAGGGATGATCATCTGTAAAGAAGAATTCGGTAAGAAAATTGATAAATCCATCTTCCCTGGAATTCAAGGCGGGCCGCTGATGCATGTAATATCCGCTAAGGCTGTTGCATTCGGCGAAGCGCTTCAAGATGATTTTAAAGTGTATGCACAACAAATCATCGACAATGCTAAACGCTTGGGCGAAGGCTTGAAGAAAGAAGGATTCACCCTTGTTTCTGACGGAACGGATAATCACTTAATTCTTCTTGATGTACGATCTACAGGATTAACAGGAAAAATTGCAGAACACGTTTTGGATGAAATCGGTATTACCGTTAACAAAAATGCAATTCCTTATGATCCGGAAAAACCATTCGTTACTAGTGGTATTCGTATTGGGACTGCGGCAGTGACATCACGTGGCTTCGGGTTGGAAGACATGGATGAAATAGCGTCAATTATCGGACTTGTTCTGAAAAACAATGAAGATGCAGCTACACTTGAAGAAGCAAAACAGCGTGTTGAAACATTAACGAATAAATTTGATTTATATACTTCATTGTAATATCGGAGCCGCTCCCATTTAAAGGGAGCGGTTTTTTTTGTACCTTCTGGAAGGTCAATGTGTTAGAAGAATCCGAATAGTGAAAATAGGTCTGACATCTAAACCTTTATTGAAGATTTAAACGTTTTTCTGTAAAATAGGTTGAAGTGAATTTTAAACGACACGAATATTTTTCTATTCGATTAGGGAAATCATAAAAAAACGCAAAACTAAGCAATGGAATTGGAGAGATGCTAAATGGGAAAAGTTTATGTTTTCGATCACCCGTTAATTCAACACAAATTAGCCTATATACGTGATATAAATACAGGAACAAAAGAATTCCGCGAACTAGTGGATGAAGTCGCATCATTGATGGCATTTGAAATCACAAGGGATATGCCGCTGGAAGAGGTGGAAATCCAAACACCGGTAAGCACGGCGAAAGTGAAAATGCTTTCTGGTAAAAAAGTGGGAATCGTCCCGATTTTACGTGCGGGCATAGGGATGGTGGACGGGATCATTAAATTGATTCCTGCTGCAAAGGTTGGCCATGTTGGTCTTTACCGTGATCCGGAAACATTGAAACCTGTTGAATATTATGCGAAAATGCCGAGTGATTTGGCAGAAAGAGAATGCATTGTCGTTGACCCGATGTTAGCTACAGGCGGTTCTGCCATCGAAGCGATCCATTCTATTAAAAAGCGCGGTGCAGTCAATATTAAATTCATGTGTTTGATTGCAGCACCAGAAGGTGTGGAAGCATTGAAAGAGGCCCATCCTGATGTAGATATTTATATTGCAGGACTTGACGAAAAACTGAATGAACATGGTTATATCGTTCCAGGCCTTGGAGACGCGGGAGATCGTTTATTCGGCACAAAATAAAGGAAAGAAACTGAGGTGTCACGAATGAACAAACCGATAAAGGTCATGACAATTTTCGGGACGAGACCAGAAGCTGTAAAAATGGCTCCCTTAGTACTCGAATTTCAAAAACACCCAGAATATTTCAATCCGGTCGTTGCTGTTACGGCTCAGCATCGCCAAATGTTAGATCAAGTTCTTGAATTATTTTCCATACAACCAGACTATGATTTGAACATAATGAAAGAAAGGCAAACGCTGGCTGATATTACAACAAGAGCATTAAGTGGTCTTGATTCCATAATGAAGGAAGCTAAACCTGATATTGTTCTTGTCCATGGTGATACAACGACAACGTTTGTCGCAAGTCTGGCAGCTTTTTATAATCAGATCGTCATTGGACATGTAGAAGCTGGGCTGCGCACTTGGAATAAGTATTCTCCATACCCGGAAGAGATGAATCGACAACTTACCGGTACGATGGCGGATTTACATTTTGCGCCCACTTCAAAAGCGGAAGAGAATTTGCTGAATGAAAACAAGAGAGATAATATCTTCGTGACGGGAAATACGGCAACCGATGCTTTAAAAACGACTGTACGTTCTTCGTATTCTCATCCTGTTTTAAATGGACTGGGAGAGGATAAGCTCATTTTACTTACCGCTCATCGCAGAGAAAATCTAGGGGAACCCATGAAGAATATCTTCAGGGCAGTCAAAAGAATCATTGCCGAGCATGATGACATTCAAGTGGTATATCCTGTCCATTTAAATCCGCTTGTTCAAGAATTAGCAAACGAAATTCTCGGGGACGATCCGCGTGTTCATTTGATCGAGCCGCTGGATGTATTGGATTTTCATAACTTCGCTTCAAGAGCCTATTTGATTTTGACCGATTCTGGAGGAATCCAAGAGGAGGCGCCATCACTTGGAGTACCTGTTCTTGTTTTAAGGGATACGACTGAACGCCCAGAGGGGATATTAGCTGGAACCTTAAGGCTGGCGGGTACTGATGAACAGACCATATTTAATATGGCACATGAATTGCTTACCAATCAAGAAGAGCATAAAAAAATGGCAAAGGCTTCAAACCCATATGGGGACGGAAATGCTTCGGTCCGCATAGCTGAAGCCATCCGTTACTATTTTAAGCAAGTAAAAGTGCCACCAACTAGATTTGACTCATAAAAAAGGAAAAGCCATGCGGCTTTTCCTTTTTTATTTGCATACTCCAAGGCTGTTGAGAAAAGATAACTGCTAAGGGGATGATGATTATGTTGGGAAAGAAAAGGTTCATAGTGTTTGTTTTCCTTTTTATGTTTATTTATTCAAGTGAAAAGGGAGTAGCCTCCGTCATTCTGCCGCCCTTACCAAAACTATCCGAATCCAAGAAAGTAACGGTTGTCGTCACGATGGATACAGCATTTCAACAAAAAAAGATCAATAAACTGCTTGAAAAATATCCATCCCTTCAATTACGGACTGTTTATTCGGTTGCCCTGAATGGATTTTCCCTCCATGGAAAAAATACTGAAATAGAACAACTCAAAAAGGAGAATGATATTCAGACTGTTACTGAAGTATCCATGTATCATGCCGTATTGGATGAAAGTGTCCCATACATAGGAGGAGACAAAGTGAGGGGTTTCTTTGATAAGGAGAACCGTCGAATCACAGGGAAAGGGATAAAAGTAGGAATTATCGATACAGGGATTGATTATTCACATCCGGATTTACAACGTGCTTATAAAGGAGGTAAAGATCTAGTTGATGACGATGAAGATCCGATGGAAACCAAAAATCAAGGAGATCTAGATACATTACATGGAACTCATGTGGCCGGTATCATAGCAGCCAATGGAAAAATGAAAGGCGTCGCTCCAGATGCGGAGATATATGCATATCGGGCATTGGGACCGGGCGGAGCAGGAGATACAGAACAAGTCTTGACAGCTATTGAGTCAGCAATGAAGGATAAAGTGGATGTATTGAACCTCTCTCTTGGAAATAACGTGAATGGGCCGGATTTACCGATATCTCTTGCGTTGAATAAGGCAGTCGAAAGCGGCATCGTTGCCGTGACATCAAATGGGAATTCCGGTCCTGCTGTATGGACCGTCGGGTCGCCCGGTACAGCGGAAAAAGCGATTTCCGTTGGAGCATCGACACCTCCCTTAAAGGTTCCATATATGATTTACGGACTCGGTTCAAAAAAGTATAAAACCCATTTAACTTTATTTCAAGGTTCTAAGAAATGGAACCTGACGTTTTCGGAAGATGTGATATACGGGGGACTTGGAAATGAAAAAGATCTGAAGGATGTTCAGGGTAAGATTGTGTTGGTGGAACGAGGTATCCTCACCTTTCAGCAGAAAGTATCCTATGCACAAAAGGCAGGTGCAAAAGGTGTAATTATCTATAATAATACAAGCGGTACATTCACTGGAAGTTTAGAGAAAAAAATGAACATCCCGGCAGCTTCTATTAATAGAAGGGATGGAATGCTTCTGAAGAAGTTCCTGAAGCAAAAGCATAGCAAAACCGTTCAATTTGTTTATAAAAACGAGCAAGATAGACTCGCCGATTTTAGCTCAAGAGGCCCTGTAACCGTATCGTGGGGAATAAAGCCGGATGTGTTGGCTCCGGGAGTGGAGATCGAAAGCACCATTCCTAAAGGATATATGTCCCTGGATGGTACAAGTATGTCTGCACCGCATGTTACAGGTGCGTGCGCTCTAATCTTGCAAAAGCACCCTGAATGGACTCCTGATCAAGTCAAATCAGCATTGATGAGCACTTCCAAGCCATTAAGGAAAACGGCCAATCAATTTTATCACACATATGAACAGGGAGCTGGCCGCATCCGGATTGATGAAGCATTAAAAGCGGATACGCTCTTGAATCCAAGCTCTTTATCCTTTGGGATGTATACGAAAAAAGAAGGAATTGAAGAGCATCATGAAACGATAGTCATTGAAAACACAGGAAAGCAGATGAGGAATTACTCTTTTATGGTTCCATTAAAAGAGAGAGGACTCACTTGGGAATTGCCGAAATCCCTGATTTTGAAACCGAAGGAAAAGAAAAAGATTAAAGTGGGGCTGCAAGTTAACCCGGCCGAACTTAGAAAAGGGGTCTTTGATGGTTACCTTATTATAATGGAAGGAACGAAAAAAATTTCCCTTCCTTATTTATATGTAAAGGAAGAGCCAGATTATCCGAGGGTAATGGGGTTTGACTTTGGCCAAGGAGACCAAGCAGGCACATATCGATATGAAATGTACCTGCCTCGGGGGGCTGAGGAATTCGGGATTGCTCTTTATGAGGAAGATAGCTTGAAATTCGTTGGATATTTGGATTGGTCGAGACCGGCACCCTCGGGATTGATCAAAAAAGATGTATTGAGGAAGAACTTACCGCCTAAAGGAGTGTATAAAGCGATAATCTTTGCGAGAAGGGATGGAAGGGAAGATCGGGTAGAAAAGACGTTACTTATTGAGTGAACAGAGAGCAATAAGTAAAATAAAATGGATGTCAATAGTATAAAAAAGATAATTTGTGAACAATTCGTTAATAATTACAAACCTGTGACAAATTTCACTAACCACTCATTGACATTGATTCTTGCCTATTGTATGCTAACTAAGGATGTAAAATGAGAGGGGTTTCATACGTTAATAATGTGTCAAATAGAAGTAAGTTTTTGACCTTCTATTTGGACTTGTTACGGGCAAATTCTCCTAGCTAAACACAGATACTACAATATTTCTAGGGAGATTACATGACAAAATGCTAGAATTGGAAAAAATGTTCAATAGGCAGCTAAAATACATGTTGTATTTAATGGGTATTTATGTACTTGGGGTGGTCTTCACTTCACATGATTCAGTCTTCCAAGGATTATTGCTTGGAACTGCCTTCAGCCTATTTATATTCTGGTCAATGGTCAAAAAAAACAAAAAGTTCGCTCAAGAGGTTGCCGAAGGTAAGAAAACGCGCTCCCTTGGTAGTTTAACTAGAATGTCTGTAGCGGGTTTAGCTGCAATTATTGCATTGAGATATCCTGATGAGTTTCAAGTAGTCTGCGTGGTTGTGGGATTAATGACAGTTTACTTTGTCATTATGATAGATTATTTTATGCAAAACATATGTAGTAGTAAAGAAGAGAGGTGAATACTGTTGAATCATGAAGCCCCTATGTGGGAATTTATGGATACCGGAATACATTTCAACTTGGCTAATGTTCTTATGATGACTATCGCAAGTCTCATTGTCTTCATAATTGCTGTTACAGCAACTCGTAAACTTGCGATGAAGCCAACAGGAATCCAAAACTTTATCGAATGGGTTATGGATTTTGTGAAAAACATCATCAACAGCAATATGGATTGGCGTACGGGTGGTCAGTTCCTTATGTTGGGAATGACGTTAATATTGTACGTATTTGTTTCAAATATGTTAGGATTGCCGTTCTCGATTGTAATAGGAGGACAGCTTTGGTGGAAATCACCTACATCTGATCCAGCAATAACTTTAACCTTGGCAGTTATGGTAATGGGTTTATCTCATTATTATGGTATCAAGATGAGAGGCATGAAAAATTATGCCAAAACTTATGTCCAACCAATGGGTTTCTTGTTTCCGTTAAAGATTATTGAAGAGTTCGCTAATACATTAACTCTAGGATTGCGGCTTTACGGGAATATTTATGCGGGTGAGTTACTATTAACTTTACTTGCTGGACTAGGAACAAGTAGTGTTTTGGGTGCAGCTACTGCTGTATTACCAATGTTAGCTTGGGAAGGATTTAGTATCTTTGTCGGCTCCATTCAAGCTTTTATCTTTACTATGTTAACGATGGTTTATCTTTCACATAAAGTAAGTGACGACCATTAATTATAAATATTGTTCATTTTGAACATTATATTGATGAAAAAATAAAACAACATTTCAAGGAGGAAATTTATCATGACAGGTTCTTTAGGTCTTATAGCTGCTGCTATCGCAGTTGGATTAGGTGCACTAGGTGCGGGTATTGGTAATGGTCTTATCGTTGGGCGTACAATTGAAGGAATGGCTCGTCAGCCAGAAGCTCGTGGTATGCTTCAAACTACAATGTTCGTTGGTATTGCGTTAGTTGAGGCACTTCCAATTATCGCTGTAGTTATCGCGTTTATTGTTATGGGTAAATAAGATAACTTGAAAAAGTTCAATAATGGCGAAGATGATCCAAGGAGACCCTTCGCCATTGCTCTGTGTTAAAGTGAACATTTATGGCAGTGATACTGTCAATTGAAAATACAGAACTTCAATAGTGAATCTCATGAAGGGAGTGAACCGAGCGTGTTAACAAGCAATTTTGTTCTTGGTCAAGCAGCCCACTTTAATGGTGGGGATATCATATTCCAGCTTTTTATCTTTATTATTTTGTTAGCGTTGCTTAAGAAGTTTGCATGGGGTCCGCTAATGGGCATCATGAAAGAACGTGAAGAGCATGTTGCAAATGAAATTGAAGCAGCTGAAGTTAGTAGAAAAGAAGCACTGAAGTATTTAGAAGAACAGCGTGAAATCGTAAAACAATCTCGCACAGAAGCGGGACAACTTATAGAGAATGCTAAGCAACAAGGCGAAGCACAACGCGAAGATATTATTAATCAAGCGCGTGCAGAAGCTGAACGTGTTAAAGAATCAGCAAAACGTGAAATCGTTCAAGAGAGAGAAAAAGCAGTTGCCGCCTTACGCGAGCAAGTAGCTTCATTATCTGTTATGATCGCATCTAAAGTGATTGAGAAAGAACTTTCATCAGCTGATCAAGAAAAACTAATCAATGAATATATTCAAGAGGCAGGAGAAGGTAAATGAGCGATATAACTGTAGCAGGACGTTATGCTGTAGCTCTTTTCCAAATTGCGAAAGAGCAAAATCTCATTAACCAACTTGAAGAAGAGCTTCGCATAGTGACTGAAGTTTTTACAAAAGATAAAGAGCTATTAGGCTTCTTGGCTCATCCTAAAATGACTAGCAGTGCAAAAAATGCATTGCTTGCAAATGCATTTGCAAGTCTATCATCTTCCGTTCAAAACACTGTAATGTTAATGGTGGAGCGTCATCGTACAGATGAAGTGACTGCTATGGCACAAGAGTTCATTGAACTTGCGAACGAAGAAAATTCAGTTGCGGATGCGACTGTTTATACCGTGAATCCTTTAACTGAAGCTGAAGCGGAAGCTGTGTCTTCAGCTTTTGCTGCAAAAATCGGCAAACGGAATTTACGTATTACCAATATTACGGATAGCAATATCATTGGCGGCATCAAACTTCAAATCGGTAACCGTATTTATGACGGAACGATAAGCGGGAAGCTTGATCGCCTTAGCAAACAACTATTAGGTTAATATTCACAGATAGGGGTGAAATTCATGAGCATCAAAGCTGAAGAAATCAGTGCGCTGATTAAAAAGCAGATTGAAAACTATCAGTCGGAAATTAAAGTAAGCGATGTAGGTACAGTAATCACTGTTGGTGATGGTATCGCTCGCGTTCATGGTTTAGATAATGCAATGGCTGGGGAGCTCTTAGAATTTTCTAATGGTTCAATGGGATTGGCACAAAACCTTGAGCAAAATAACGTAGGTGTTGTTATTCTTGGACCATTCAGAGACATTCAAGAAGGCAGTGAAGTACGCCGTACAGGAAGAATCATGGAAGTACCAGTTGGAGAAGAATTAATCGGACGTGTCGTGAATCCGCTAGGACAACCTTTGGATGGTCTTGGTCCAATCGCTACAACAAAAACTCGTCCAATCGAAAGCCCTGCTACAGGTGTTATGGACCGTAAATCTGTTCATGAGCCATTACAAACAGGGATTAAAGCAATCGATGCTCTAGTACCAATCGGACGTGGACAACGTGAGTTAATCATTGGTGACCGTCAAACTGGTAAAACATCAGTTGCGATCGATACAATCCTTAACCAAGCTGACCAAGACATGATCTGTATTTATGTTGCAATTGGTCAAAAAGAATCAACAGTTCGTGGAACAGTTGAGACACTACGTAAAAATGGTGCACTAGATTACACAATTGTTGTATCTGCATCAGCTTCTCAACCAGCACCACTTTTATACCTAGCTCCATATGCTGGTGTGACTATGGGTGAAGAGTTTATGTTCTCTGGCAAGCACGTTTTAGTGGTATATGATGATCTTTCTAAACAAGCATCAGCATACCGTGAACTTTCCTTGCTTCTTCGCCGTCCTCCAGGTCGTGAAGCATTCCCTGGGGATGTATTCTACTTGCACTCCCGCTTACTTGAGCGTGCAGCTAAATTGAATGACACTTTAGGTGCCGGTTCAATCACTGCGCTTCCATTTGTTGAAACACAAGCAGGCGATATCTCTGCTTACATTCCAACAAACGTTATTTCCATTACAGATGGACAAATCTTCTTACAATCTGATTTGTTCTTCTCAGGTGTACGTCCTGCGATTAACGCTGGTCTTTCCGTATCCCGTGTTGGTGGATCTGCACAAATTAAAGCGATGAAAAAAGTTGCTGGTACATTACGTCTAGACTTAGCTTCTTATCGTGAATTGGAAGCATTCTCTCAATTCGGTTCTGATCTTGATGCTGCTACTCAAGCAAAACTTAACCGTGGTGCTCGTACAGTTGAAGTTCTTAAGCAAGATCTAAACAAACCAATTAAAGTTGAAAAACAAGTCATGATTTTCTATGCATTGACTAAAGGTCATCTTGATGATATTCCAGTATCCGATATCCTTCGTTTTGAAGAAGAATACTATGTGTTCCTAGATCGTTCTCATCCGGAATTATTAGATCACATTCGCACAACTAAAGGTCTTCCTGAAGACGCTGCTATCGTTGGTGCAATTAACGAATTCAAAAAGAACTTCGTTATTTCTGAATAATAAGGTCTAACTAATTTATAAAGGGTGGTGAGAATGAATGGCCTCTTTACGCGATATTAAGTCTCGGATTACTTCAACGAAAAAGACGAGTCAAATTACAAAAGCCATGCAGATGGTATCTGCTTCTAAAATGAACCGTGCTGAAGCTAATGCTAAAGCATATGTTCCATATATGGAAAAAATTCAAGAAGTAGTGTCAAGTATTGCGAACGGAAGTACGGGTGCAACTCATCCAATGCTTGTCTCACGTCCAGTGAAGAAAACCGGTTACCTGGTAATCACATCGGACCGCGGATTGGCAGGAGCATACAACAGTAGTATCCTTCGCCACGTTCATAAAACTATTCTTGAACGTCATAAATCCAATGATGAGTTCGTCATTATCGCAATCGGAAGGGTTGGCCGTGATTTCTTTGTCAGCCGTAATATGCACGTAGAGCTTGAAGTAATTGGTGTTCCTGATCAGCCATCTTTCGCTGACATTAGCTCCCTTGCTAAATCAACAGTGAATTTGTATCTAAATGAACTGTGTGATGAGCTTTATATGTACTATAACCATTATGTCAGCCCAATCCAGCAGGATGTAACGGAAACGCAAGTACTTCCTTTAGCTGACTTTAATACTTCCAATGCAAAATTGACATCTTATGAATTTGAACCGAATGCAGAAGAAATTCTTGAGGTATTACTACCTCAGTACGCAGAAAGTTTAATTTATGGTGCTTTGTTAGATGGTAAAGCAAGTGAGCACTCTGCACGTATGACTGCAATGAAAAATGCAACCGATAATGCGAAAGAATTGATTGATTCACTTTCATTGCAATATAACCGTGCACGTCAGGCCGCAATCACTCAAGAAATCACGGAAATTGTTGGCGGTGCAGCAGCTTTAGAATAAAATTATTTAAGGGACGGTCGGCTCGGACGATGCTTGGCCGTTCCATAAACTTGATTGTCGTTATAAGCAACGTTAGGAGGGAAAACGATGAATATAGGACGCGTTACTCAAGTTATGGGTCCGGTTGTTGACGTGAAATTCGAAGACGGACAACTTCCTAAGATCTATAACGCGTTAAGAATCGAAAATACAGCGTCTGGTACAGGACTAACTCTTGAAGTAGCCCTTCAACTAGGTGATAATACAGTTCGTACTGTAGCAATGTCTTCCACGGATGGTTTAACTCGTGGTGCAGAGACTGTTGATACAGGAGCTCCAATTTCCGTTCCTGTAGGTGAAGTAACTCTAGGCCGCGTTTTCAACGTATTAGGGGAAAACATTGACCTATTTGAACCACTTACAGCAGAAGTACGTCGTGATCCAATTCACAGACAAGCACCAACTTTTGAGGACTTATCAACAACAGTTGAAATTCTTGAAACTGGTATTAAAGTAGTAGATTTACTTGCACCTTACATCAAAGGTGGTAAAATCGGTCTCTTCGGTGGTGCCGGTGTTGGTAAAACTGTACTTATCCAAGAACTTATTAATAACATCGCACAAGAGCACGGCGGTATCTCTGTATTCGCTGGTGTAGGTGAGCGTACTCGTGAAGGAAATGACCTTTTCTACGAGATGACTGATTCTGGTGTTATTAAGAAAACAGCGATGGTATTCGGACAAATGAACGAGCCACCAGGTGCACGTATGCGTGTAGCTCTAAGTGGTTTGACAATGGCTGAATATTTCCGTGACGAACAAGGACAAGACGTTCTTTTCTTCATCGATAACATCTTCCGTTTCACTCAAGCAGGTTCAGAGGTTTCTGCCCTTCTAGGCCGTATGCCTTCAGCGGTAGGTTACCAACCAACCCTTGCTACAGAAATGGGTCAATTACAAGAACGTATCACATCAACTAATAAAGGTTCTGTTACATCTATTCAAGCTATCTATGTACCTGCCGATGACTATACGGATCCGGCTCCAGCTACCACTTTCGCTCACTTAGATGCAACAACTAACCTTGAGCGTAAACTTTCTGAAATGGGTATCTACCCAGCAGTTGATCCATTGGCTTCTTCTTCTCGTGCTCTTAGCCCAGAAGTCGTTGGAGCTGAGCACTATAAAGTAGCTCGTCAAGTTCAATCAACTTTACAGAAATATAAAGAACTTCAAGATATTATTGCGATCTTGGGTATGGACGAGTTAAGCGAAGGCGAAAAAATAATCGTTGGCCGTGCTCGTAGAATTCAAAACTTCTTGTCACAAAACTTCCACGTGGCTGAACAATTTACTGGTCAAAAAGGATCTTATGTACCAGTTAAAGAAACAGTCCAAGGATTCAAAGATATCCTAGCTGGAAAATATGACGAACTTCCTGAAGATGCTTTCCGTCTAGTTGGTCGCATCGAAGAAGTTGTTGCTAAAGCAAAAGAAATGGCTTAATTAAAGGGACCTAGGAGGGAATGAAATGAAGACCATTAAAGTCAATGTTGTTACTCCCGATGGCCCAGTATATGATGCAGAAGTTGAAATGGTAAGCACTAAAGCTAAAAGTGGTGAGCTGGGAATTATGGCTGGACACGTTCCAACTGTAGCTCCTCTTACCATCGGTGCTGTCCGTCTTAAAAATGGAAGCAACACAGACTATGTAGCTGTAAACGGTGGCTTCTTAGAAGTTCGCCCTGATGTGGTAACCATTTTAGCTCAATCTGCTGAAAGAGCTGAAACTATCGATCTTGCACGAGCTCAAGAAGCAAAAGCACGTGCGGAACAAAGATTGCAGAATAATGATGGATCAAATGATACCAAAAGAGCTGATTTAGCACTTAAACGTGCTATTAATCGGATTCAAATTGCAGAAATGCGATAACCTAAAATGATAAAAAACCTGATCAAACCATTCGTGGTAAGATCAGGTTTTTTTATCCCTCAAAAAAGTTTTTGAAGTTTTTTGTCATGGAATGTCGAAATGACCTGCTGAAGATTTGAAAATATTATCGAATTATAAAAAAAAGTATTTTCCATATATAACCTAGGCTCATCGACATACCATTATTTTGATGTTATAATGTATACGCTTACATATATTACTTCAAACCTCCTCCAGTCACGTATGCTTCTAAAAGATTGTTACCCTGCATAAATATTTAAAAAGGTATCCTACAAAAAAAGAAGACAAGCAAAAGTAAAATGTACCCATTAAACATGATTTATCCATAAAGGGAGATGAATATGGGACAACTGCATATTTACCAAAATAATTATTTAATTGTATTTGTTTTTCTTTGTCTCGGCATTTTATTACCAGTGATTGCATTATTTCTTGGCAGACTGCTTAGGCCCCATAAACCGACAGATATGAAATATACGACTTATGAAAGTGGAATCGAGCCTTTTCAGGATTCGAGAGTTCAATTCAATGTCAGATACTACTTATTCGGCTTGATGTTCGTCATATTTGACGTAGAAACGGTTTTTCTATATCCATGGGCGGTAGCTTATGATGAGCTCGGATTGTTTGCCCTGTTTGAAATGCTATTTTTTGTTCTTATCCTTATGTTGGGACTAATCTATGCTTGGAAAAAGAAGGTGTTAAAATGGAATTGAAGTTAGACGAACTTACTCCCGCAGAAATGGAAGAAATGCGTAACAGTATTTTTTTATCGACACTTGAACAAATAAAGGGATGGGCTAGAAGTAATTCACTTTGGCCAATGACTTTCGGTTTAGCATGCTGTGCAATTGAAATGATGGGTGTGGGCTCCTCACATTATGATTTGGATCGTTTTGGTTCATTTTTCCGGACATCACCAAGACAATCTGACGTCATGATTGTCTCAGGAACGGTAACGAAAAAAATGGCCCCGATAATAAGTAGATTGTACGATCAAATGCCTGAACCGAAGTGGGTAATTGCAATGGGATCTTGTGCTACAGCAGGCGGACCCTATGTGAAATCCTACTCGGTGGTCAAAGGAGTAGATCAAATAGTACCTGTCGATGTATATATTCCGGGGTGTCCCCCAAACCCGGCAGCACTTATATATGGAATCAATAAATTAAAAGAGAAAATCCGTTATGAGGCGAAAACCGGAAAGCGGGTGATATAGATGAGCGAGAAGCAGGACTTAGCCCAACAAAAGAAAGAGGCAGCGGCTAAGGCGAAGGCCACCGCACTGGCCCGAAAACATGCGAAGGAGGAAGCGACGGAAAAGCCGGAAGGTGAACTGAATCTGTTGAAACAAAAGGCGGCCGCGGCAGCCAAGGCGAAAGCTGTAGCTCTGGCTCGGAAAAAGGCGAAGGAGGAAGCGACGGAAAAGCCGGAAGGTGAACTGAATCTGTTGAAACAAAAGGCGGCTGCGGCAGCCAAGGCGAAAGCGGCAGCGCTGGCTCGAAAAAAGGCGCAGGAGGAAGCGGTCGAAAAGCCGGAAGGTGAATTGGATCTAGCGAAACAAAAGGCGGCTGCGGCAGCCAAGGCGAAAGCGGCAGCGCTGGCTCGAAAAAAGGCGCAGGAGGAAGCGGTCGAAAAGCCGGAAGGTGAATTGGATCTAGCGAAACAAAAGGCGGCCGCGGCAGCCAAGGCAAAAGTTGCCGCGCTGGCTCGAAAACAGGAATCCAGTGATAATGATGATGATCTTGAAAAAGCCAAGGCAAAGGCAATTGCAGCTGCCAAGGCGAAAGCTGCTGCTGTTGCGAAGGCCAGGAATAGTGTAATGGAAAGCAAGGAAGATCAAATTCCAGATGAACCCTCTCCAAACCAGGCCAAACTCGATCAAATTGTTCATGCTATTGAAAGGAATGTGGGACAAGAGGCATTAATAGACCACTATATTAATAGACTATCAAAAGATGTACCCACAATAGTAGCTAATCCAGATACATATTTCTCAATAGCGAAATTCCTTCGATATGATGAACAGCTTAACTTTTCGTATTTATCGGAACTTCATGGAACGGATTTCGAAACCCATATGGAAATTTATGTACATTTGCATTCATTCAACATGAATCAATCAGTTGCCTTGAAGGTGAAGCTGGACAGGGATTCTCCCGCTATTCCATCATTGGTTCCATTATGGTCAGGAGCCAATTGGCCGGAATGTGAGGCGTATGATTTATTAGGTATTCATTTTCATGAACACCCTGATTTAAAGAGGATTTTACTTGGTGATGATTGGAAAGGGTATCCCCTTAGAAAAGATTATCAGCCTTATGATGTGGAGGTGTAACCCCAATGTTAAGGACAGAAGAAATGCTTCTCAATGTCGGGCCGCAGCATCCGAGTACACATGGTGTTTTTCGGCTTGTCATCAAAATCGATGGTGAAATTATAAAAGAGGCTACCCCTGTCATTGGGTATCTGCATCGTGGTACGGAAAAACTAGCGGAAAACTTGCAATATACACAAATCATTCCATATACCGATCGGCTGGATTATCTGGCCGCAATGACAAATAATTATGTGCTTTGCCATGCTGTTGAAACAATGATGGAGATGGAAATCCCCGATAGGGCAGAATATTTGCGGGTAATCGCAATGGAGTTGGGCAGAGTTGCAAGCCACCTTGTCTGGTGGGGTACATACTTGCTTGATATAGGTGCGACGAGCCCTTTTTTATACGCTTTTCGTGAACGGGAAATGATCGTTAATTTACTAACTGAATTGTCAGGGGCACGGCTTACTTTCAATTATATGCGTGTTGGTGGTGTAAAATGGGATGCCCCTGAAGACTGGATTGAAAAGGTGGCCGAGTTTGTGCCGTATATGAGGGAACAGCTTGCCGGTTACCATGAGCTTGTAACAGGGAATGAAATCTTTGTGAATCGAGTTAAAGGGGTAGGCACCTATACGAAGGAAGAAGCGTTGCAGTATTCGCTTAGCGGGGCAAACTTAAGATGTACAGGTGTGAACTGGGATTTACGAAAAAATGAACCATATTCCATTTATGACAGGTTCAACTTTGATGTACCTACACGGAGAGAGGGCGATGCCTTTTCACGCTATCACTGTAGAATGGAGGAGATCGAAGAATCATTGAAAATTCTTGAGCAGGCGGTCGAGCAATTTCCAGAAGGGCCGGTCCTTGCTAAGGTCCCGAAAATAATAAAGGTTCCCAAGGGTGAAGCATTTGTCCGAATTGAATCACCAAGAGGGGAGATCGGCTGTTATATTGCGAGTGAAGGGAAAAAGGAGCCATATCGTTTGAAATTTCGCCGACCTTCATTTTATAATCTGCAAATACTTCCGAAGTTATTGGAAGGGGAAAATATGTCGAACTTGATAACGATATTAGGTGCAATCGATATTGTTCTAGGGGAGGTGGATGGATAAATGATCAAGGATTTGCTTCACTCCACTCCAAGCTTACTGAATTTTGGCATTTTTTTTGGTTTGGCAGTCCTGCTGCTATTCGTTGTGTTAGGGTTTGTTACCTATGGAATCCTATCAGAACGGAAAATCATGGGGTTCATGCAGCTACGGGTGGGTCCCAACCAAATTGGAGGAAAATGGGGTCTCTTGCAGACCGTTGCCGATGTTTTGAAACTTCTGATCAAGGAAGATACGATACCCAAAAAAGCCGATAAGCCGCTTTATATATTAGCGCCAGTGATTGCTTTTGCTCCAGCCTTCATGGTCCTTGCCGCCTTGCCGTTCACGGATGCCTTCCAATTTGCCGATATAGGTGTAGGGCTTCTGTATTATATGGCCATTTCCGGCATATCGACAATCGGAATCGTCACGGCTGGCTGGGCATCCAATAATAAGTATTCGTTGATCGGCGGGATGCGGGCAGCCGCACAAATGATATCTTATGAGATTCCGTTGGTGATGTCGCTAGTGGGAATCGTACTCTTAACAGGTAGTTTAAACTTGAATGAAATAGTCGCAGCCCAGGAGAAGGTTTGGTTCATTTTTCTTCAGCCGATTGCATTTATCGTGTTTTTTATTGCATCGGTTGCCGAGTTGAACAGGGTACCTTTTGATCTTCCGGAAGCGGAATCTGAACTTGTTGCGGGGTATCATGTTGAATACTCTGGTTTTCGCTGGGCCTTCTTTATGTTATCCGAATATGTATATATGTTTGCAATGGCCACGCTAACCACTGTATTATTTTTAGGGGGATGGAATTCTATTCCGTTTTTGGATTTTATTCCTGCGGCTATCTGGTTCGGTCTGAAATTCAGTGCTGTGTTCTATGTACTGGTTTGGATCCGTGTAACCTTTCCTCGTATAAGGGCCGATCAATTGATGGAGTTCGGATGGAAAGTATTGCTCCCGGTTGCGTTAGCTAATATATTTTTGACAGCACTTATAAAAGAATTAATCAACCTTTTTTAAAAACTTAAGCTGGTCAGAAAGCGAGGGATTTAAATGCTTGGTTTAGCAAAAGGTTTAACCTATACATTAAAGAACTTGACCCGGAAAAAAGTGACCTATGACTACCCGAATGAGCCGCTGCCGCTCCCTGACCGATTCCGCGGAATCCAGAAGTTCTACCCTGAAAAGTGCATTGTATGTAATCAATGCGTGACGATTTGTCCAACGGATTGTATTCAATTAACCGGTAAAAAGCATCCTGATCCGTCGAAAAAAGGAAAGATCATCGATACGTATGACATTAATTTCGAGATCTGTATTTTATGTGATCTATGTACGGAGGTCTGCCCTACAGAAGCAATCGTAATGACGAACCAATTTGAGCTGGCGGAGTATAGCCGGGATCATTTATTTAAAAATCTGGAGTGGTTGGATGAGAACGATGAAAATATCCGGAAGGTGAATAAAGTATGACTTTATCCGGTGAATTAATTGCCTTTTTTGGCTTGGCACTTGTAGCCATATTAGGCGGGGTGCTGCTAATTACGTTAACTAAAGTGGTCCATATGGTCATTGCACTTGTTTTTACTTTCTTAAGTATTGCCGGCATTTATTTGTTGCTCTCGGCAGAGTTTGTCGCCGTCGTCCAAATCCTGATTTATTCAGGGGCCATTACGATCGTGATGTTATTTGGCATTATGCTGACTAAACACCAAGAAAGTGACGAACCGGCAAAAGGAGGCTGGGGGAAAATCACTTTGCTATTAGCGATTGCTGGATTCGCCGTGGCGGTTTATCTGGGGATTTATAATCTGGATATACCTGTACAGCCAGCCACCTTGCATGAGGAAAATACAAAACAAATAGGAATCGAACTTTTTTCAAAATATGTAATCCCATTTGAAGTAATGTCTGTACTCCTGCTTGTAGCTTTAGTTGGTGCCATCGTATTAGCTAAAAAAGATGATGAGGAGGGAGATCAATCATGACGGGAGTTCCCTTGTCAGCTTATCTCGTATTGGCACTCGTTTTATTTTGTATAGGGTTGTATGGAGCATTGACAAAAAGAAATGCTGTCATTGTTTTGATTTCAATCGAGCTGATGCTAAACGCCGCGAATATCAATTTAGTTGCCTTCAGTAAATTAGGGGTAACGCCATCTATTACGGGTCAAGTGTTTTCATTATTCACGATTACAATTGCTGCAGCCGAGGCAGCTGTAGGTCTGGCTATATTAATGTCCCTATATCGCAATCGGAAGACGGTCAATGTCGATGAAATGGACATTATGAAGCATTGAAGGTTCATATAAATGAAGAAGGGGATTTGATACGATGATGGAGAACGCTTGGCTCATACCGATCTTTCCACTCGTCACGTTTCTGGTTCTGCTTCTATCAGGTGGGCGGTTGCGGGAAAGAGGGGCATATATTGGAATAATATGTACTCTTGCTTCGTTTATTTTATCGTTGCTTGTCTTGATGGAACGGTTTAAGGAACCTACTTATAAAATAACGATAGATTGGCTTTCCATCGGAGGGACGCAACTTAAAGCGGGATTTGAAATCAATCAGCTTAATGCTTTGATGCTTGTGATCGTTTCTCTTGTCAGCCTGCTTGTCCAGTTATATTCGAAGGGATATATGAAGGGTGAAGAGCGATTCTCAACTTTTTATGCTTATCTGGGCTTTTTCACATTTGCCATGCTTGGGCTTGTCATGGCACCCAATTTATTACAACTTTATTTTTTCTGGGAATTGGTAGGGGTGGGCTCCTTCCTGCTGATCGGATTTTACTATTATAAACAGGAAGCCAAGAATGCAGCGAAGAAGGCGTTCATCATGACCAGAATTGGGGATGTAGGGCTCTTGGTCGGTATTATTCTACTTTTCTGGGGAACAGGTAGCTTTGAATATGGAGAGATCTTTCAAGCCGTTCAATCGGGCGTGATATCAAATGAAAGCTTGACGTTGATTGCCATTTTAATTTTTATCGGTGCGGTTGGGAAATCTGGACAATTTCCTCTTCATTCATGGCTTCCCGATGCAATGGAAGGCCCGACTCCAGTTTCCGCGCTGATTCACGCAGCAACCATGGTTGCTGCAGGGGTTTACCTGGTAGCGACCATGTTCCCATTATTCCTGGCTAGTTCTGCTGCGATGCAAGTCGTGGCGATAACAGGCGGATTTACAGCCATCTTTGCCGCAAGCATTGCTCTTGTGCAAAAGGATGTTAAGCGAGTATTGGCCTATTCGACTGTCTCTCAGCTTGGTTTTATGATGCTTGCTTTGGGTACTGCTGGATATGTGGCTGGCGTGTTTCATTTAATGACCCATGCCTTTTTTAAAGCATTGCTGTTTTTGGCAGCAGGCAGTGTTATTCATGCTATACATACACAGGATATAGAAAAAATGGGTGGCTTATGGGGGAAATTGAATTGGACTGGGCCGCTGTTCTTGACTGGCACTTTAGCGATATCAGGATTTCCCTTACTCTCGGGTTTTTTCAGTAAAGATGAAATTCTAATGGCAGCATGGGAGAATGGTAATTATTTGTTGTTTGCACTAGCGGTGATCACCTCCTTTTTAACTGCGTTTTACATGTTCCGGCTGTTTTTCATGATATTTACAGGAGAATCACGCAGTCAAGTGAAGCAGGTCAAGGAATCACCTTCAATCATGTTGCTTCCCATGCTTGTATTGGCGTTCCTTGCAGTAATCAGTGGATATGTCCAAACACCATGGTTCGGAACCTTCCTTGGTGAGTGGCTAATGGAGGGAAATGAAACGCTTCTTGGAGGTAATAGCCATAGTGAGGGTCCCGTTTGGATTATGGTCATGGCCGTGCTTGTATCGCTGGCAGGTATATTCCTTGCTTATATGATATACGCTAAAAAGAAGTTACCTCGGAGCTGGCTTGTTCAAGAAAACAACGAGTTTTATAGAGTTTTGGATAATAAGTATTATATTGATGAGATTTACCATTTTACCGTAGGCTATGCAATCAAAGGCTTAAGTTTATTCCTATCTTATATCGAAAGGTTCATTGTCGGTGGGGTGGTATCCACTGTAACAATCTCGATAGAGGGGTTGGGGAAAATAGGGTCTAAACTGCAAACGGGACAGGTACAGCGTTACGGCATGATAGCCTTTTTGGGACTTGCGGTATTGTTGGTCATTTTTGCAGTAACTGGGGGGTATCTAAGATGAATGTCTATTTGCTCTCACTTTTAGTGTTTTCACCCTTGCTGGGTATTGTGATGGTTGCCCTTATGCCGAAAAAAGAGGAAAGGACGATTAAACAATTTGGCTTTTTCGGAACACTGCCTCCTCTTTTCCTCTCGTTCTTTCTATGTAGTCAATACTATTCAGGTGTTGCCCTTTCCCTCTTTGACATTAAGGTGAATTGGATCAGGTTTGGGAATCTGGAGGTGTATGATCCCAAGCTCTTCACAGTTAATTTTGAGTTGGGTCTGGATGGATTAAGTCTAATCTTCATATTACTGACAACAATCATTTCTTCACTGGCAGCAATCGCCTCCATCTATATAAAACAAGAATGGAAAGGGTATTATTTGCTATTTTTGATCTTGGAGATTGGCATGCTCGGTGTATTTACAGCAGAAAATTTGATCCTTTTTTTCATCTTTTTTGAAATGACCTTGATTCCCGCTTTCTTTTTAATTGGCAGATGGGGCTTTCTGGAGAGGGAGAAAGCATCTTATAGTTTCTTAATTTATAACGGCATTGGTTCGGCAGTTTTATTGGTGGTTATTTTAATTTTATTTGCCCGGACAGGTACAACCAATATTGCGGCTTTGACGCAGATGATGACAATGGGCGGTGTATCGCTTTTTGCACCCATATCCGGTTCGATGAAGTATGGCTTATGTCTGGCCTTCCTCATTGCATTTGCAGTAAAGCTGCCGGTATTCCCTTTTCACAGCTGGATGGTGCAGGTCCATGCAGAGGCACCTCCATCCATAGTCATGATTCATGCAGGTGTCTTATTGAAAATAGGAGCGTACGGAATCATCAGGTTTGGAATGGGGATATTTCCAGAGCAATATAAAAGCTTGGCCTTCACCGTTGTCCTATTTGGGGTCCTCAGCTTTTTATATGGTGCATTTTTAGCGTTGGTACAGACGGATTTCAAGCTCGTTTTAGCATACTCATCGATCTCGCATATGGGTATCGTCATGATGGGGTTGGGAGCCTTGAATGAAGCGGGCATTCAGGGAGCCATCTTTCAAGTCATCTCACATGGGTTAATTGCTGCTCTGTTGTTTTTCTTGGTGGGTGTATTATACGAACGGACGGGAACCACCATGCTTCCTAAGCTTGGGGGATTGGCCAAGTCGATGCCGGTTTTTTCCGGGTTTATGTTAGCGTGCGGGATGGCTTCACTCGGTTTGCCTGGCATGTCTGGCTTCATCAGTGAATTCATGGTATTTCTCGGCTTATTCAAGAGCCAACCAACGCTTGCTGCAGTTGGGGTGATCGGGCTGATTTTAACGGCAGTATATATACTGAGGGCAGTTATGTTGATGACCTTTGGTAAAACTAATAGTTTGGTAGAAAAAGAGAAATGGGACCTTAAAGGGCTGGAGTTTGTACCGGCATTGGTTCTTCTCGGTTTGATCATATCCGTTGGGGTGTACCCAAATTTGTTAGGCGGGCCTCTTCAAGGAACGATTGAAGCCATGATGCTAGCTTTAGGGGGGCGATGAAGGATGGATTGGAACACGATGCTTTCTTATAATTGGGGAGCGATGATGCCGGAATTCATCATCCTTGGAACGGCCATGATTCTTTCGATATTGGATTTATTCTGGCCTAAGCACTTTAATCGAAGGAAACTGGCCTGGCTCGCGCTAACAGGCATCATTTTAGCCTGTTTGTCACTGATTAGCTTATTATCCTTTGAGTCAGTAAGTATCTTATCCGATACATTTCGGTTAGACTCTTTTGCAAAAGCATTTAAGCTACTCTTATTATTCGGAGCAGGTCTTATCATCCTTCTGGCTGAAAGCTATGAACCGCAAGAGGGGTTGCATGAGCATAGGGGGGAATTTTATTATCTGTTCCTGACCGCCTTGCTTGGAGCGATGATCATGTCCTCAAGCGGGGATTTGATAACCCTGTTTGTTGGGCTGGAACTGCTTTCACTTTCATCGTATATATTAGTCGGTATACGTAAACATGATCTGAAGTCTAACGAAGCGTCCATGAAGTATGTAATAAACGGCGGTATTTCCACGGCGATCACTTTATTCGGGATGAGCTATTTATATGGTGTGACTGGTTCAGTCAACCTAGCCGAGATGAGCCGGACGATGGCCGCACTGACGGATGGTCAGCTGCAATACATTATGGGTCTCGCTTTCTTCATGGTTTTTGTCGGATTATCCTTCAAGATTGCTGCGGCTCCATTTCATATGTGGGCACCGGATGTTTATGAGGGGGCACCAACACCAGTCGTAGCCTTCTTAAGTGTAATATCGAAAATAGCAGGTTTCGTCATTATCCTGCGCATTTTTCTTTCGTTATTTCAAACAGCTTCCGGTGACGTGTTCGGTGCGCTTGACTTTTTGGAGAAAAATAATATCTATATAGCTTCATTGGCAGGTCTGACGATCATCATTGGGAATGTGATTGCGTTAAGGCAGCAAAATTTAAAACGATTATTCGCCTATTCAAGCATCGCCCATGCGGGTTACCTCCTTGTAGCGGTAGCTACATTGGGTGGAGGATATTTCCTGATGGACACAGTCTGGTATTACTTACTGGCATATGTATTAATGAATATCGGTGTATTTGCAGTCATTCAACTGCTTTCCAGTCAAAGCGGATCAGATGACATTAGCATTCTTGCAGGACTAGGGAAAAAATCGCCGTACCTTGCCATTGCATTTACGGTCTTTATCCTTTCGCTGGCCGGAATTCCCGGGACGACAGGCTTTATTGGCAAACTGAATATTTTTCTTGGAACATTCATTACGGAACCTGGACATTTTGTCCTTGCAGGAATCATGATTGCAGGTACCATCGTATCCTATGTGTATTATTTCGGATTATTGGTTCAAGTCTTTTTCCGACCCTTTCATTCAGACAAGGTCATTAAAATCCGTTCTGGTCTATATACCGTGTTAATCATTTGCGTAATAGGCACGATCATTTTCGGGGTAGCCCCTAATCTTGCCTTTGACTTCATTCACGATCAATTTGGTGATTTTACAGACTTTATTTCGAGTAAATGATATAATATCTGTATCAGAGGCTCATTCCATTGGATTAGCCTCTATTTACAGTTTTAAAAAGATATTTTGCAATTCTTCCTTTTTAATTCCAAATACGAAGGGGTTTTGTGTTAGAATATAAGACGGGTGTCTTTTAGGAGGTATGTACATGTTTTCAGCAATGGGACAGCAGGCTTTAACAGGAATAATTGCGCACTTGTTTTTCATTGCAGTTACCTGGTGGGCTCTACAGGCATTACATTTTGATAAAATTTTAAGATCCAATTCGGTCATCAAGGCCAGGGTTTTATATATTTTATTAACGGTTGCCATCGGTTCAGTTGTGAGTAATTTCTTCCTTGACTACCTGGGATTTGCAAACCAACTCCCCTATATGTTTAGTGATGACTGATAAGCTGTAAAGCTCTGCTTATAGCAAAATATGATTCTACTCTTGTATTCGCCATGCTTCTCCTGTAACTTTTTCAGGTGGAAGGTGTCACCAATTGTCGGAAAACTCGAAGTATGATCTCTCTCCTTATGGAAATAATGTTTAAAAGGGGAGGGATTTAACATGTATAGTTTGAACAAAAAAATGTTAATATACATAATATTTCTTGGTTTAATGGTGATTTTAATTGGGAATAGTACGATTGTGGCAGAAAACAAACCAGATATAGTCAAATTGGTGGGACTGTTACAAAAGGATAAGGATTTAGACATAGGTAATTGGTCTGTGCTCGCTAGAGAAATAAATAAAGAGATTACTACTAAACAAGAGTTTGGAAGAGAAGTTTCAGCTTTGAAGCAAAAATACCCTCAATTTCAATGGCATCGGAAAGATGATGCTTCCGGCTGGAAGGCTGAGGCGTTAGCTTACAATGTCGATTCAGGTCTAACCGAGTCTATTAAAATAATGACAACAGAAGAGGAATTTGATAAAGTTACCTATGTTATTTACGAAGTGAAGGGACAAAAATGGGAAAAAGCCAATTCAACGTTTTTTACAACTACGTTCCAGAACAGGGTGAATGACCTATTTATAGGGACTCCTTCAATTTTTTCTTGTATTAAAGGGTCTATCAATGATAATATGGATTCGGTTTTAAACTCTAAAACTGAAGACCTGTTAGATATGTTCCAAGCAAGGGAAATTGAGAGTGTGCATGAAACAAACTTTACATCTATATCTGCACATTCAACATTGTTTAAACAACCTTTGACAAAAGAAAAATTAAATTTGCAGTTTGGGCTACGGACAGAAGGATTGGGTGACCGAACGAACTTTGTAGTTGGCACACCAATCATAACGTTTGAATATTAATATAGAGAAAATGGACGCGGAGGGGAATACTTTTGGAAAAAATCATCGTCCGCGGCGGAAAAAGGCTTAGCGGGACAGTTAAAGTAGAAGGTGCTAAAAACGCCGTTTTGCCAGTTATCGCTGCAACATTATTAGCAAGTGATGGGAAAAGTATCATTAAAGATGTTCCTACGCTCTCCGATGTATATACAATCAATGAAGTATTGCGCAACTTAAATGCAGATGTTGCCTTTCATGACAATCAAGTTACTGTAGATGCATCAAGAGAGTTATTAGAAGAAGCACCATTTGAATATGTACGTAAAATGAGAGCTTCCGTTTTAGTGATGGGCTCATTACTAGCAAGGAATGGCCGGGCCCGCGTTGCTCTTCCAGGTGGCTGCGCCATCGGATCACGTCCTATCGATCAGCATTTAAAGGGTTTTGAAGCGATGGGAGCAAAAGTGAAGGTCGGTAATGGTTTTATTGATGCCGAGGTAGAAGGAAGACTTAAGGGTGCAAGAGTGTATCTTGACTTCCCGAGTGTGGGTGCCACTGAAAACATCATGATGGCAGCAACACTTGCTGAAGGTATAACTATTCTTGAAAATGTGGCCAAAGAGCCTGAAATAGTAGATCTTGCGAATTTCCTTAATAAAATGGGTGCCAAAGTCAGAGGTGCTGGTACGGGTACGATGAGAATCGAAGGTGTCGATAAATTATATGGCACTGAACATGCGATTATACCTGACCGTATCGAAGCTGGTACATTCATGACAGCGGCTGCTCTTACTGGCGGCAATGTTCTTGTTCAAGGAGCTGTACCTGAACACCTTACTTCCCTTATTGCTAAAATGGAAGAAATGGGCGTTAAAATTCTTGAAGAAGAAGATGGATTACGCGTCATCGGTCCAAAAACCTTGAAGGCCATTGATATCAAAACAATGCCGCATCCTGGTTTCCCGACTGATATGCAATCACAAATGATGGCATTATTATTGCGTGCTGAAGGAACAAGTATGATTACGGAGACCGTTTTCGAAAACCGTTTCATGCATGTTGAGGAATTCCGTCGCATGAATGCCAATATTAAAATCGAAGGTCGTTCTGTAATCGTTAATGGACCAACTAACATTCAAGGGGCAGAAGTAGCTGCAACAGATTTACGTGCCGCGGCAGCACTCATCCTGACTGGATTGGTTGCAGATGGCATTACTCGTGTTACAGAATTAAAGCATCTTGACAGAGGATACGTGAACTTCCATGGTAAATTGGCATCTTTAGGTGCTGATGTGGAACGTATTAACGAAGATGTGCCTGCAGAAACGAAAAAAATTGCCGATCTAAACGCTTAAGATATTTATAAAAACCATTCATGTTTTGAGTCATTGAAACGTGAATGGTTTTTTTTGTTTTGTTCCAGAATTTACGGCCTCCAACTAAATCGTTGTTTGTTTTTCTATTCATAAAAGCTTGTCCTTCGACATACATTTGTTATGTAAAGATACCTGCTGGATGTGGAGATTTTACGGCAGAGAAAACAAGTGTAGGGAGGCTCAGGAATTTGAAAGCAATCAAACCGATGATCGTACTATTCATAGCAGTAGCATTCGTAATTATCATGATTCCAGCAGTGCTTGTGCTTCCATTTTCAAATGATAAGACAAGTGGGGAGTTAGCCGAACAATTAGAAAAGAACGTGAAGAAGGAAGGTAAAGAAGTAAGTGCAAATGAAATGAGTTCCGTAGAAGTTGCCGTATACCGTACATCTGCAAAAAAGATTGAAAAACTGCCAATTGAATCGTATTTGACTGGTGTGGTTGCAGCTGAAATGCCAGCGGATTTTGAAGAAGAAGCACTGAAAGCACAAGCGCTGACGGCGAGAACTTACATTGTCAATCAGCTCATAAGTGAAAGTCGTTTGGGTTTACCGGACGGTGCTGATGTAAGCGATACGGTCATGCACCAAGTATATATGAATAATGATGAGCTAAAAAAGCAGTGGGGCTCTGATTATAAATGGAAGATGAAAAAAATTAATAAAGCTATAAAGGACACAGCGGGTCAAATCCTAACTTATGAAGGAAAGCCGATTACAGCCACTTTTTTTTCGACCAGCAATGGTTACACGGAAAATTCAGAGGACTATTGGGAAGCGGATTTCCCCTATTTAAAAAGTGTATCCAGTCCATGGGATAAAGAAGAATCCCCCAAGTTTTATAATAAAGTTGTAGTGAATACTGCAGATTTTGAAAGCAAACTCGGTGTAAGTCTATCATCGGGAGCAACAATAGGGACTGTCATTAAAAGGACTTCCGGTAATCGCGTGGGTGTGGTGGATATCGGAGGAAAGAAAATGACAGGTAAACAGATTCGTGAAAAGCTAGGGTTGACATCATCTGATTTTAACTGGGAGCGCCAAGGCAACCGCATTGTCATCACGACAAAAGGATCTGGACACGGAGTTGGTATGAGCCAGTACGGTGCAAATGGAATGGCAAGAGAAGGAAAAAACTATGAAGACATCGTAAAGTACTATTATAAAGGTGTTAAAGTTCAGTCTTCAAATAAGTGGCTGAATACGATGACAGCGAAAAAATGAGAGATGGGGAATCCCATCTCTCATTTTTTTGTGCTTAATTTCTCTATAATGGTCAAAAAGCCCCGTTCATGCTTGAAATAATGATATTGGACATGAAAATAGACTGCAGCTACTCCAATGATATCTTTAATGACATCTATTAAGGTAGAGGAGCGGTATGGGACGAAAGATTGGTGGTATTCGTCAAGTACTCCGTAAAGGCAAGCGACAAGGGCCGCCAACAGGCTTAAACCAGGTTTCAGTTTTTTGTTTGCAGCAAGGGCCGAAACGAATAATATGAACAACAGGGCAAATTCGACTAAATGGAGTGCCTCTTTAATAAATCGGTCAATTGAGGATGATGGAAGATCAAGAATCATATCATCGGGATTGCTCGACATTATCCAAATGGCAATCATATATAGAAAAGGCAATAACGTTAACACGAGTTTAATGGTTTTTTTCATGAATTAGACATCCTTCAACAGTAAGATACCAAACATTTTACCATTCTACGAATAAAATCGGTTTCATTTCCACAAAATAAATCTAAAAAAATTTTTTTCTGAATGTATATAATCTTAACAAAATGTTCAGAATGATTGCTGAGGTGATTAATATGAGAGAGGAAGAAAAGAAACCAACTTCCACAATCCGACGTATACTAAAACAACGTTGGGCATTATCAGCAATCTATATCGCAAGTGCAGCCATAATCTTAGCCGCGGCCTTCTTATTACAAAATAGTTTTGATGATTCAGCTAAAGATGGCAAAGAGGAATCAGCTGAAACAGGAAAAAACTATGGTCAGCCTTCTGTTGAGGTCAACAGTAATCTTGAGACAATCAAGATGCCTGTAGCCGATGCAGACAAATCGGTTATCAAGAAACAATTTTATGATGTGAATGCGGATGAAAAGGCACAAGAAGAAGCATTGGTTTTCTACAACAATAGATATGAGCAAAACAAAGGTATAGATATTGCAATGGAAGATGGAAAGTCTTTCGATGTAAAAGCATCATTAAGTGGAAATGTAACGAAAGTTCAAGATGATGCGTTACTTGGAAATTTAATTGAAGTAGAGCATGAAGATGGTGTCGTTACTCGTTATCAATCTGTTAAAGACATTAAGGTTGCAGTTGGTGACAAAGTGAAACAAGGACAAGCAATTGCTACAGCTGGAAAAAGTCAAATCAACGAAGAGGCGGGCGTACATGTCCACTTCGAAATCAGAAAAGATAACATTGCGTTAAACCCAACTGATTTTATTGATAAACAAGCTTCTGCCATCCAATCTGCAACTGAAATGGAAGGCAGTGAACTTGACGATTCGGCTAACAAAGAAGAAACGCCTGCAGTCGAAGAATCTAAAACTGACAAAGAAGAAACACCTGCGGTCGAAGAATCTGAGACTGGCACGGATGAAACGCCAGCCGTTGACGAAACTGACGAGAGCACTGATTTAGAGAATGGCACTGATAAAGAAGGCTCTACCCCAGGTGAAGATACAACTGAGGAAAGCGATTCCTTAAAAGATTCGTTAAATCAATCTAATTAATAATAAAATCAAAACAAAAACCTTAAGCGTTACGAATGACAACAACTGAAAATTTGGTAAAAGAAAGCCGTTCATTTTGAACGGCTTTCTTTTTTTCTTTCGAGGAAATATTGAGCAATTTGCTGAAATAGTTGAATTTGCGACAAATTTCTCGGGAAATAATTTGTTCCTAAGGAAAATAAATAGATAAAACTAAGAAATAAATCCAAACCTCCTGTCCCATTAGGCATATATTCTTAACCAAGCTAATAAGATGTTATAAACCATGCAAAGAGAGTGTTTGAGGTGAGGAATCGTTTATTACAAATTATCTAATAGGTGAATAATTCTATCTTTCATTGTTTATAGGGCAGCGGTATTCGATTCGAAAAATACGAATCTCATTTCACACTTCTCACATCCAATTTGGGGAGGTCGAGTGGTGTGCACGATTACATCAAAGAAAGAACTATCAAGATAGGAAAGTATATCGTGGAAACTAGAAAAACAGTCCGGGTCATTGCAAAAGAGTTTGGAGTCTCTAAAAGTACAGTGCATAAAGACTTAACGGAGAGGCTGCCAGAAATTAATCCAGATTTGGCTAACGAAGTGAAGGATATATTGGATTATCATAAATCCATTCGTCACCTTAGAGGTGGTGAAGCAACAAAATTAAAATATAAACGATCTGAAAGAGAAGAAGAAATCGTTAAATAATCACTGATATCATTCCGGTATTTGGAAGTGATCGGGCAATCAGGGAATGGATAAAGGGACATGAAAATGTGTCAACTTTTTTCTGATTTTTGACTCCGATTCCGTACCGGGATTTTTTTTATGGGGAAAGGCAGAAAATAGTACTTATGGTATTGAAATTTAATACATATTGGGATTTTAGGTAAAAATAGTCTCTGTTAGTGATTATTTATAATTCATACTTACTTGTGTCAATGCAATATGGTAAAATAAACAATTAGGACAGAAGTAGGTTATATGTGAGGATATTCAAGGAGGATTTAAGAAATGTTTGCTAGAGATATTGGGATAGATCTTGGAACAGCCAATGTTCTTATACATGTCAAAGGTAAAGGAATTGTGTTAAATGAGCCATCGGTAGTAGCGATTGATAAGAATACAAACCGCGTTCTTGCTGTCGGGGAAGAGGCTCGTAAAATGGTAGGCCGTACTCCAGGAAACATCATCGCAATTCGTCCTTTAAAAGACGGGGTCATTGCGGATTTTGATGTAACAGAATCGATGCTTAAGCATTTTATCAATACATTGAATGTGAAAGGCTTCCTTTCAAAGCCTAGAATTTTGATTTGCTGCCCGACAAACATAACAAGTGTCGAGCAAAAAGCGATTAAAGAAGCTGCTGAAAAAAGTGGCGGGAAGAAAGTATTCCTTGAAGAAGAACCAAAAGTGGCTGCAATCGGCGCTGGTATGGATATTTTCCAACCAAGCGGCAATATGGTCGTAGACATTGGCGGCGGTACAACCGATATAGCCGTTCTTTCAATGGGGGATATCGTTACATCTTCTTCAATTAAAATGGCCGGTGACAAATTCGATAATGAAATTTTACATTATATCAAGCGGAAGTATAAACTTCTGATTGGTGAACGTACTGCGGAAAACATTAAAATCCAGGTTGCAACCGTCTTCCCTGGTTCACGTAATGAAGTCATCGATATTCGTGGGCGTGATATGGTATCAGGATTACCTAGGACCATTTCGGTCAACTCTGAAGAAATTGAGGAAGCTCTTCGCGAGCAGGTTTCCATCATTGTACAAGCTGCGAAAAGCGTACTTGAACGGACACCACCTGAACTTTCAGCTGATATCATCGATCGTGGCGTCATTTTAACAGGTGGCGGAGCATTGCTTCACGGCATTGACTTACTACTTGCGGAAGAACTCAAAGTCCCAGTACTCGTCGCAGAGCATCCAATGGACTGTGTAGCAATTGGAACTGGTATCATGCTTGATAATATGGATAAATTGCCACGCCACAAGTTCAACTAAAAAGCGGATGGAAATCTGCATCATAAGATAGGGGTCTAAGGTTCAGACAAACATGAGGCATAGTGAAAGTGCGTGCAGTTCTAGTACTGATGAGCAATAGGCCCTCTTCTTTTAATCAATAATTTAACACCATTCCTTTAAATTTGACCTAGCCTAAAATACAGACAAACTCTTCTGCCTAATGCTTTTCTTTTTTCCTTAAGATACTGATGTTCATGACCGATAAGAAAGATATGAGAAATTGAACGGATAAGTTATGTTGAATGAGGAGTGAAGAAGATGTTAAGAGGTTTTTATACAGCTGCTTCCGGGATGCTTACACAGCAAAGGCGAACGGAATTGCTCACAAATAATATGTCCAATGCAAATACAACGGGGTATAAGGCGGATCAAACAAGTGTAAGGTCATTTCCGGAAATGCTTATTAGCAACATGGATGGTAAAACGATTCCTACGGAGAACAAATTGAGTATGTCTACTTTATCCAAGATTGGTGGGCTTAGTACCGGCGTTTACGTACAGGAGGCTAACCCTTTATTTACCCAGGGTACATTGGAGGAGACCCAGCTTAATACAGATATTGCCTTGGCTGATGAAAACCCTCCAATCAATGAAGAAACCGGCCGGCAAGGATCGGTGTTTTTTACTGTTCAGGATGGTGATGGTAACCTTCGTTATACGCGCAACGGCAGTTTTACTCTAGATGGACAAGGTTATTTAACTACACCTGCTGGTCATTATGTATTGAATGAAAGTAATGAGCGGATCAAGCTTGATAGCGATCGGTTCACCATAACGGAAAACGGTATTCTTTTAGAAGGAAATGTTCAAACGGCACGTCTGGGCATCGGTTATTCAGATAATCCATCATCACAGCTCATGAAGGACGGGGAAGGCCTTTATAGGGTTTTGAATGATGGGGAATTACCAAGCGCATACGCAGCCTTAGAGGTTGGTTTTTCTACTAAGCAAGGCTTCCTTGAAGGCTCTAATGTCGATCAATCGAGAACGATGACAGAAATGATGTCGGCATACCGTTCCTTTGAATCGAGTCAGAAGGTCCTTCAAGCCTATGATAAAAGTTTGGATAAAGCGGTCAATGAAGTTGGCAATCTTTAAGTGAACATTAGAAGAAAAGCGGCTTTGGGAAATTGAACATGTAAGGGGAATATCCATGAATCGGACCATGATGACAGCGACGAATACGCTGAACCAACTTCAAAGTAAACTCGATCAAATAAGTAATAATATCGCTAATGTGGACACGACTGCCTACAAAAAGACCCAAACAAGTTTCAATGACTTATTGATACAGAGTTTCAATAATCAGCCGAGTGAGACGAAGGAAAAAGGGAGGTTGACCACACCTGGCATTCGACAGGGAACAGGTGCTAGGATAAGCCAATCTCAATTGGTGCTATCGCAGGGGGCATTAAAGACGACCGACCGTAACCTTGATGCAGCATTCACTAGGGAAGACCAATTCTTCACTGTAAGCGTTAAGGATGACAAAGGAATCAATACAAGGCTTACACGGGATGGTGCCTTTTATTTATCTCCTAATGGGAATGGTCCAGAACAAATGGTGCTCGTTACCTCCGCAGGACATCAAGTCCTTGACGAAAATGGAAACCCGATCCTTATTGACGGAAGTATTAAAGACATTAAGATCTCGGAAAATGGCTTATTGTTGGTGGATACGGAAGAATACGGCGAAAAGAGTTTTGGGCTCGGCATCGTCTCGGTCAAGAAACCGCAATTTCTTGATCAGCTAGGCGGAAATTTACTGGGCCTTCCTGAAAACATCGATGCCTTGGGTGTTGCAAAAAATGATATCATGTCTGCACTAACAGGGAATACCCGTAATCAAATAGCTGTCCGTCAAGGCACTCTGGAGTCATCAAATGTCGACCTTTCCAAAGAAATGACGGATCTGATCACTGTTCAGCGTTCTTATCAATTTCAATCCCGGGCAGTTACGATGGCTGATCAAATGAGTGGATTAATCAATGGAATCCGTTGAGTTTTCTGGAAAATAAAATGCTTCCCTGCGGAATTATAGCAAATCGGTTATAATGAATTCATAGCAAAGAGAATCGTTTGTGCCTATCATTTTGCATAGCTGCCGAATTTCTGGAGTATAGAGAAAAATCAGTCGGCGAGTTTTCTTAGAAAAAGGAGCTTTCACATTCTATATGGAACAAAATCGTGTAATGAGACAACAAATTGAAGAAGAGATAAAGGAAGTTGAGACGAAACCGAATCGTAGAATCAAGGTCCGTCTTTTGCCAATTTGGCTTCGTTTACTCATTGTTATCGGATTGATTTTCATTGCTGTATTGTCCGGGGCACTATTAGGTTATAGTGTGATCGGGGGAGGACATGCAATGGATGTTTTCCAAAAATCCACATGGACCCATATTATTGATATAGTGAATAAGGGTGCATAGTGCCTTGTCTTATGAGGCAGTTGCCGTCGGTTTCGGTTCTATAGTACATGGCAACCACGCCTCTGTCTTTAAGGCAGGGGCACGTTTACGTTATTGAAAAAAAAATCTCAGGAGGAAAAAAATATGCTTGATATCACACAAATAAAGGAAATCATTCCGCATCGCTACCCATTCTTATTAGTGGACCGGATCATAGAAATAGATGAGGGGAAAAGAGCGGTAGGTTTGAAGAATGTCTCAGCGAATGAAGAATTCTTTAATGGGCATTTTCCGGATTACCCAGTTATGCCAGGGGTATTAATTGTCGAGGCTTTAGCGCAAGTCGGCGCTGTAGCCGTTTTGAAACAAGATGAATATAAAGGGCGTCTTGCATTTTTCGCTGGAATTGATAATTGTCGTTTTAAAAAGCAGGTAAAACCAGGTGATCAGCTGCGTCTTGAAGTCGAAATAGTGCGTATGAGAGGCTCGATGGGCAAAGGGAAAGCGGTCGCAACGGTGGATGGCGAAATAGCATGTGAAGCCGATATCATGTTTGCTTTTGGTGACAAATAAAAAAAGTACATTCATTTTTATAAAATGGATTCATATAACTATATTTCAAAAAAGGTTTAGGGGATCGTGTAGCAGTGTATATATAAAAGAAGCACTGCATTGCTTATAAAAAGCAAAAGCAGATAAGATCCTTTCTATTCTCCCTTTGAATGCCGGACATTTTATATGTCCGGCGTTTTTTTTTGATGAAATTCCTATGAAAGATGAGATCGGTGGTTTTTCTTTTTAAATAAAAAAAATAGGACGCAAGTTATTTTCACATTCGGGCAAAATAGCTAATGATTAAGAAAGAAGGGAGGTTGCCAAAAATGATGAAGAAAAGAATTTTTGCACTACTCGGGGGCTCTTTATTATCCATAATGTTCCTTGCTGGATGTGGAACGAATGATAATGATAACAATCCCGCACCTGAAGATGATAACAAAATCATTGAAGATGATAAGAATGGTGTAAATGATAACAATGGCACAGATGATAACAACATCAATGATAATAATGATGATGATGGAATGATGGACAACAACGATAATGACGTAGATGACAAAGATGACTTGATTGACAACAATGATAAAAAAGACGACAACAATAAGTAATTAGCACTGAATGAAAAAGACTGTCTTAGGTAAGAAGAGGATTATCATCCTTATTCGTCTAAGTCAGTCTTTTTTTGTGTGTATTCGATTAGGGGAATTGGAAATAAGGGAAGGGTATTTATTTATTCGTGGCCAATTTAGGCTTTGAGCGGATTTTTTGCTTGAACTCATTTATTAGCTCTTCGCCGGATAGACCTTTTTGGACCAAATCTTCAAGAAGAAGTTCTGCATATTTGCTACGCGTTTTTTGGATGTGACCAACGAATAATAGGCTGTAATGGTTGCCTACTTTTCTTATGGTGCGTAAGACAGTGTGAAACAAAGCCGGTTCATTGTCCTTTTTGGTAATGACGGCCTGAATATACACCTCTCCGTCAATCTTGGGAAGTGCGGGTTCAAGCTCATTGAAATGACTTTCTTCTACAAAAGCTTCCAGTAACCATGTTCTAGCGTCGTTTTCTTTATTAATGATTAACCCGTCTGTCAATGCAATATCAATCAAGTGTAAATTCTCAGTAACAATTTGCAACGAGATTAATTTAAATGATTTCATCTAATTCCTCCGTTTCTTGCCAGAAGAGCGGTATTACCCCTCTCATTGTAAATGTAAATCTACCCCCCGAAATGGTTCAAATGATTAATCCTTATTAAGGTAATTATATCATACTAAAAAACTGTCCCTTAATGAAATGAAAACCTAACAACTGTCTAAATTATGAACGATAGAATAAAATTTTGCAAAATATTTAATTTTGTTAACTTTTCGTTTTTTACGAAATTTCAAACGATAAAAATTGATTTTTGAATCGCTTCAAATCGATTTTTCATGAAGAAAAAGGCAGGAATAAGGTCATTTCATCCATTTTTTAATTAAGTCGAGAACGAGTATGATAAAAGCATAATAAACAGAAAGGAGTGAATAGATGATCAACCAAGTTACCCTCGTCGGCAGGCTTACGAAGGATCCAGAATTAAGATATACCCCTGACGGTAAGGCTGTTTCCAATGTCACGTTAGCGGTCAACCGTAACTTTCGAAATACTGTTGGTGACTATGAGGCTGACTTTGTACAATGTATCATATGGAGAAAGTCGGCTGAAAATACGGCTCAATATTGTAAAAAAGGTGCATTAATCGGTATCACAGGCAGAATACAAACGAGAAGATACGAAAACAAAGAGGGTAAAAATGTATATGTTACTGAAGTGATCGCAGAGATGGTTCAATTTATTGCAACTAAACAAAATGATGTTAAGCCAAAGGATTTTCAACATATTGGTTTATAGTCTTACTTGGAGGTTGAGCATGAGTGAAGGAGATAAGGCTTGCGTCCGGGCAGAAGCACCCTCGATTTTTCAGACAATAAAAAATAATAAGCGCATAGAAGAACTCATTAGTGTTTTAATTCGTCATGTAGCGAAGACCCAGGTAAAAGCTTCGGATAATGAATATGAATTAGTACAGATTAAATTGATGCTTGCCCAATTGGTAACTCAAAATAAGTATTTATACGACCATAATGAAAAATTAACGGAACGTATTTCAGCTCTTGAACAAGGCGAAGGATGTTTCGGTGACAGAAAAAAACTCCGTAAAGCTTGATTGCAGCATAAAGCTCATTTTTTCCCCTTTCATTCCCCAAAGCAAATAAGCTTTTTCCTCGCTGGAAACTCCGGTTTACCCGCAAAAGGTATCAAGTTATTTGATTCCCCCCCCTTTTTAATGACTGCAAAAAATGCAGTCTTTTTTTCATGCCAAAAAGTGTGTTTTTTAACAAAATAAAAAAATTATTC